>NZ_JBHXTL010000093.1:0-41062 GCF_042677365.1 Kitasatospora sp. NPDC127116 | reverse complement strand
CCCCCGCTGTTCCTGCGCGCCGGACGCACCCTCGGCGCCACCGGCCTCAACGGCGCCCGCCACGTCCTGGTCCCCGCCGCCCTGCCCGGCTACCTCGCCGGCCTCAAACAGGGCTGGGCCTTCTCCTGGCGCTCCCTGATGGCCGCCGAACTCGTCGCCTCCTCCCCCGACCTCGGCCGCGGCCTCGGCCGCTACCTGGAGGACCAGCGCGAGTTCTCCGACATGTCCGGCGTCCTCCTCGGCATCATCCTCATCCTCTTCGTCGGCATCGCCATCGAACTCCTCGTCTTCACCCCCGTCGAACGCCGCGTCCTGCGCAACCGCGGCCTCCTCACCACGAGCAAGTGAGGCAGCACCGGGGTCCCCGACCGGGCGGACGGGCCACCGTCCTGCGGCCACCCGACCAAGGGTCCTCCCCCGGCAATCGCCGAGCGGGCCCGGCGGGGATTCCGCCGGGCCCGCTCTTTCGTCTTCTCGTCAGTTCTCCTCTATGCCCTCAGAGTTCGTCGAGCGGCTCGTCGAGGACGCCCTGGCGGGCGATGATGTAGCCGAGGTGGCCACGGCTGCGGCTGCCGAGGAGTTCGCTGGCCTTCTGGATGTGGCTGGAGACCGTCCGGGTGCTCATGCCGAGGCGGGAGGCGATGGCCTCGTCGGTGTAGCCGTTGACCATCAGGCGCAGGACGTTCTGCCGGGTGCGGGCGGTCAGCAGCCGGGGGCGGTGGTGGCCCTGCTGGTAGGTGACGGGTTCGGCGCGCTCCCACATCAGCTCGAAGATCTTGAGCAGGTACTCGACCAGCGGCGGGAGCTGGATGAGCATCGCCGCGGCGGCGCGGTCGGCGCCGGCCGGGATGAAGGCGGTGGAGCGGTCGCAGATGATCACCCGGTCGAAGACCTCGTTCAGGGTGCGCACTTGGGCGCCCTGGGCGGTGACCTGCTCGATGTAGGCCAGCGTCGGGCCGTGCGAGCGCACGGTGTGCTGGTAGAGGGTGCGCTGGCGCACGCCGCGGCCGGCCAGGGCGAGGTCGCGCGGGAGCGCGTCGGCCAGTTGCTCGGTGGCGCGGCCGCCGCCCGGCTGGGCGGTGAGCAGTTCCTCGGAGCAGCCGGCGACGGCCTTCTCCAGCGCGGGGCTGATCTCGTCGCCCGCCAGCAGCCGGATCGGCAACTTGGCCCGCCGCATGACGTCCTTGTAGGCGTGCTCGGCGGCGTGGAAGGAGGTGTGCAGCTCGGCGAGCCGTTCCTGGTGGGCCAGTACGGCGAGTTCGAGCGGCCGGGTCAATCCGGTGACGGCGATGTCGGGCGGGACGGGGGCCAGCCGCTGGCCGGAGCCGGGCAGCGGGCGCAGCAGACCCATCGCGAGCAGGCACTCGGGGGCCTCGCCGGTGGCCTCCCCCTCGACCAGTGCCGTGCGGTAGAACTCGATGCCCCGGTCGCAGAGCTGGGGCGTTCCCCTTTCCATGCTCTTGTCCTGGGTTGGGCACATCTGGGCATCCTTCCGGCTTCGGCATTGCGGTTTCACGAATGCCCGAACCGGCTTCCACCAGGCATCAGAACCGGCAAGATGAGAAGTGACTGCCGTTCGGAAGCCGCCCCCCGGGCTCCGACAGCCGTGAGTGTACGCCCAAAGGGCGCGGAAATCATCGGCTGACGGTAGTCGGGCGTGCACGCAAGCGGGGGAGCCGCCGGGCACGAGTACGACCGCACCCGGCAGCGGTGACCGGGGGATTGCCGGCCCATCGCACCTGACGTCCCGTCGGGGCGTCCGGAGCGGGGCGGTCGGTGAATGGAACGGCCTACAGACGGAAGGCACCCCCAGTTGCGAGCTGACTCCGATCCGGCGACACCGCCCGCCGCCCTCGCCGGCCTGGTGGACCAGCGCCTGGTGCGACAGTTGGCGGAGGCCGCCGCCGCACAGGTCGGCTCCGGCGCCGTCCGGTTGCTGGGCGACGGCGGGATCCTCCAGGCCTTCGCCAAGCAGTTGATCGAGGGCGCCCTGGAGCTCGAACTCCAGGAGCATCTGCGCGGTTCCGGCACCGGCACGGGCACCAACGGCCGCAACGGCGCCCGGGCCAGACGGCTGCTCACCGAGATCGGTCCGGTCGAGGTGCGGGTGCCCCGGGACCGCGAGGGCAGTTTCGCCCCGAAGTCCGTCCTCCCCCGGGCCCGGCGGCTGCCCGGGCTCGACCGGCTGGTGATCTCGCTGACCGCGCGCGGCCTCAGTTCGGGCGAACTGGTGGCGCACCTGGCCGAGGTGTACGGCGTGGAGCTCAGCCGGGAGACCGTCTCGGCCATCACCGACCAGGTGCTCGACGAGCTCGCCGAGCGGCGCGGGCGGCGGCTCGACCCGGTCTACCCGGTGGTCTTCGTGGACTCGGTGCGCAGCGGCCGCTCGGGCGGTCCGCTGGTGCACCTGGCGCTCGGGATCTCGGTCGAGGGCCGGCGCGAGGTGCTGGGCCTGTGGCCGGCCGCGGACGGGGAGCAGTGGCCCCAGGTGCTGGCCGGGCTGGCCGGGCGCGGGGTGCGGGAGGTCTGGGTGCTGGTCGGCGGCACCGGCGCGGTGCTGGCCGAGGCGGCGGCCGAGCAGTGGCCCCGTACCGTGGTGCACGGTTCGGTGGCCCATCTGCTGCACGGGGCGCTGCGGCACGCGCCCGGCGAGGACTGGAGTGCGCTCTCCCGGGCGCTGCGCGAGACCTGTACGGCGCCGACAGAGGCGGCCGCGCTGGAGCGGCTGTCCCTGGCCGAGCGGGAGTGGGGGCCGAGCCACCGCGAGGTGTTCCGGGCGTGGCGGGCGGCCTGGCCGCTGCTGGCGCCCGGCTTCCGTTTCGGGCCCGAGGCGCGGCGGCTGCTGACGGGCGGGGGCGCGCTGGAGCGGTTGCACGCGCGGCTGCGCCGGATCGAGCAGTCCGCGGGCCGGGTGCAGGACGAACGGGCCGCGCTCAAGCGCGCGTACCTGGCGACGCTCGCCCTGGAGTCGCCGGCCGGGACGGGCCGGCCGTGGGTCGAGGACTGGCCGGCCGTCCGGGAGGAACTGCGCCGGGGCTCACTGAGGCGCGCCGGGGTGCCCGCCTCCGCGCTGCGATGTCCCCCGCGCCATCGGAGTTCCCACCACTGATCTGACAGTGCCGGGTGTGATTTGGATCATGTCTGTCTGTTTTTGACACGATCTGCCCGGGCTTCCGGTTCCCGCATTGCGTGTTCACGATCACAGTCAGAGCTTCCACGCACGTTTGGGCCTTCGGCAGGATGCGTTTCAGAGCGAAGAGGGCAGACCGCCCTCCTCAGGAAGAGGAATTCGCGATGCCAAGCCTTGCCGTCCGCGTCCACAAGATGCTCGGGACACTCGCCGTTCTGCTGGCCGCCGTGGTGGGCCTCCAGCTCCACGCCCAGCCGCACCTGCCCGCCGTCTCCATCGCCGCCGTCGCCGGCCCCAGCGAGGACTCCGGCTGGGGTGCGTGAGCCGCGGCTCCGTTCGACCGCCCCGCTCCGCACCGCCCCGCACAGCTCCGCACCGTTCCGCACAGTTCCGAACAGCTCCAGACAGCTCCGAACAGAGAGGAACCGACGATGGCGAACCCGTTCGAGGATGCCGAGGCCAGCTACCTCGTCCTGGTGAACGACGAGGGCCAGCACTCGCTGTGGCCGGCCTTCAGCCCGGTGCCCGCCGGCTGGCAGCAGGCGTTCGGTGCCGCCGGACGGCAGGACTGCCTCGACTACGTCGAGCAGAACTGGCAGGATCTGCGGCCGAAGAGCCTGATCGCGCACCTGTCCGAGAACTGATCGCGGCCTCCGCGCACCGACCGTCGGACGGCTGAACGACCACACGGCCTCCGCACGGGGATCCCACGCCGAGCAGCCGCTCCCCCGGCCGCACCGCCCCGGCGACGAGCGCAGAGCGCAGAGCACAGAGCACTGAGCACTGAGCACTGAGCACTGAGCACAGCGCGCACCACCCGCTCACCCGGCGCGGTACCGCGCCCGAGCCGCCGCCCGTCCGGCCGCTCCCCCGGCCGTCGGCCCACCGCCCCGCCGGAACCCGCCGACACCGCCCCGCCCCACCACCGCAGCACTCCACCGCCGCGCGGCGCACCCTCACGCCGCCGGCGCGGTCCCGTGTCCGACGTCTACGCGCGTGCACCGAAACGGCCCCGGCACACTCCCACCCTCCGCACCGCCGCGCCGCACGGCCGTCGCACCAAGCACACCCCAGCACCGCGAGACGACCGCAACATCGCTCCGCCGACCCCCGGGCCGACCGCCCCGGGGTCAACCCAGCTCGCCGCTCCCGCCACCGCGGGGGCCAGCCGCACAAGGGAGAGAGTCACATGTCCGGGGTCCAGCAGACGCACAGATCCGAGCAGCGGCCGGAAGCGGCCGAGGTCCTGTGCCGACTGTTCGCGGAGGTGCTCGGCCGGGAGTCGGTCGACCCCGCGGCGGGCTTCTACGACCTGGGCGGCGACCGGCCCGCCGCCGAGCGGCTGCTGGCCCGGGTGCACGCCGAGTTCGGCGTCCGCCTGGCGCTGCCCGTCCTGGCGGACGCCCCCACCCCCACCGCGCTGGCCGGCCGGCTGGCCGAAGGGGCACCCGCCCGACCGACCCTCACCGAGCTGGTCGACGCCCAGGTCGCCCGCACCCCGGACGCCCCCGCCCTGTACGCCGAGGGCACCACCCTCACCTACGCCGAACTGGACGCCCGCGCCAACCGGCTGGCCCGGGTGCTGGCCGCCCGCGGCCTGGGCACCGAGGACGTCGTCGCGCTGGCGCTGCCGAAGTCCCCCGAGGCGGTCGCCGCGATCCTCGCCGTCGCCAAGACCGGCGCCGCCTGGCTGCCCGCCGACCCGGCCTACCCGGCCGAGCGGCTGCGCCACATGCTGACCGACTCCCGCGCCGCCCTGGTGCTCACCACCGCCGGGGCCGCCGGGCAGCTGCCCGCGACCGACGCCCCCCGGCTGCTGCTCGACTCCGCCGAGCACCGGGCCGACCTCGACGCCCGGCCCGGCACGCCGTTCACCGCCGCCGAGCGGGTCCGGCCGGTGAGCGCCCTGAACACCGCGTACGTCATCTACACCTCCGGCTCCACCGGCGTGCCCAAGGGCGTGGCCGTCACCCACACCGGGCTGCCCAGCATGATCGGCACCCAGGTCGCCGCCACCGGGGTCGGCCCCGGCAGTCGGGTGCTCCAGGCGTCCTCGCTCAGCTTCGACGTCTCGGTCTCCGACCTGTCCGTGGCGCTCACCACCGGCGCCGCCCTGGTGCTGCCGCGGGAGCAGAGCCAGCTGGTCGGCGAGCCGCTGGCCGCCCTGATCGACCAGTACGGCGTCACCCACGCCGACATCGCCACCGCGATGATCTCCACCCTGCCCGACCTCCCGATGCCCTCGCTGCGCACCCTGATCGGCGGCGGCGAGGCGGTCTCCCGCGAGCTGGCCGCCCGCTGCGGCCGCGGCCGGCTGATGCTCAACAGCTACGGACCGACCGAGGCCACCGTCATCGTCAGCATGAGCGAGCCGCTGACCGGCGACGAGCTGCCCCCGATCGGCCGGCCCTGCCAGGACGTGCGCATCCACGTGCTGGACGAGCGGCTGCGCCGGGTCGAGCCGGGCACCGTGGGCGAGCTGTACCTCGCCGGCCCGCACCTGGCCCGCGGCTACCTGAACCGCCCCGGCCTGACCGCCGAGCGCTTCGTGGCCGACCCGTACGGCGGGCCCGGCGAGCGGATGTACCGCACCGGCGACCTCGGCAGCTACCGCCCGGACGGCCAGCTGGACTTCCTCGGCCGGGCCGACGACCAGGTGAAGATCCGCGGCTTCCGGGTGGAGCTCGGCGAGATCGAGCAGACCCTCTCCGCCCACCCCGAGGTCCGCCAGGCCGTCGTGCTGGTCCGCGAGGACCGCCCGGGCGAGCGCCGCCTGGTCGGCTACACCGTCGGCGCCGCCGACCCGGCCGAGCTGCGCGCGTACTGCGCCGAGCGGCTGCCCGACCACATGGTGCCCACCGTCGTGGTGCTCGACCGGCTGCCGCTCACGCCCAACGGCAAGGTCGACAAGCGCGCCCTGCCCGCGCCGGTGTTCGGCGCCGGCGAGGAGGACGGCCGCGCCCCCGCCGGGGAGCTGGAGCACACCCTGGTCCGGCTGTTCGGCGAGGTGCTGGGGCTGCCCCGGGTGGGCGTCACCGACTCCTTCTTCGAGCTCGGCGGCGACTCCATCGTGGCCATCCAGCTGGTCTCCCGGGCCCGGCACGCGGGCCTCCAGCTCACCCCGCGCGAGGTGTTCCTCGCCCCGACCGTCGAGGCGCTGGCGCGGATCGCCCGTCCGCTGGAGGGCCCGGTCGTCGTCGAGCCCGCCGGCGCCGGCCTCGGCGAGGTGCCGCCGACGCCCATCGTGCACTGGCTGGCCGCCCAGCACGGCGCGGTCGAGAGCTTCTACCAGTCCACCGTGCTCACCCTGCCCGCCGGCACCCCGCAGGAGCACCTGACCGCCGCCGTCCAGGCCCTGCTCGACCACCACGACCTGTTCCGCGCCCGCACCTCCCCGCTCGCCGAGCGCCCCTGGACGCTGCACGTCCCCGAGGCCGGCGCCGTCCCCGCCGACGCCGTGCTGCGCCGGGTCGAGGGCCCGGCCACCGCCGAGGCGCTGCGCGCCGAGACCGGGGCCGCCCGCGAGCGCCTGTCCCCCGAGGACGGGCGGATGGTCCAGGCCGTGCGCTTCGACGCCGGTCCGCAGGCGCCCTCGCAGCTGCTGCTGGTGATCCACCACCTGGTGGTGGACGGCGTCACCTGGCGCATCGTCGAGGAGGACCTGCTCGGCGCGCTCGCCGCGCTCCGCGAGGGCCGCGCCGTCGAGCTCGCGCCGGTGCCCACCTCCTTCCGCCGCTGGGCCCAGCGGCTCACCGCCGAGGCGAACACCGACCGCCGGGCCGCCGAACTCCCGCTCTGGCAGGCCGCGTTGGCCACCCCGGACCCGCTGCTCGGCGACCGCCCGCTGGACCCGGCCACGGACACCTACGCCACCGAGGGCCTGCTGCGGCTCGTGCTGCCCGCCGAGACCACCCGGGCGCTGCTCACCAAGGTCACCGCCGCCTACCACGCCCAGGTCAACGACGTGCTGCTGACCGGCCTGGCGCTGGCCCTCGGCCACTGGCGCGGCCGGGAGACCACCGGACCCGACGGCGCCGTGCTGGTCACCGTGGAGGGCCACGGCCGCGAGGAGATCGTCGACGGCGTCGACCTGCACCGCACCGCCGGCTGGTTCACCTCCGTCTACCCCGTCCGGCTCGCCCCCGGGGCGCTGGACTGGTCCGAGGTCACCGCGGCCGGCCCCGGGCTCGGCCGGGCCCTCGGCCGGGTGAAGGAGCAGCTGCGCGCCGTGCCGGACAACGGCATCGGCTTCGGCCTGCTGCGCCACCTCAACCCGGACACCGCCGCCGTCCTGGCCGGCTGCGCCGACCCGCAGATCGAGTTCAACTACCTGGGCCGCTTCGCGCCCGAGGGCGTCACCGCCGAGGACGTGCTCGCCGGCACCGAGGCGATGTCCGAGGGCGCCGCGACCGGCCTCGCGCTCGGCCGGGTGCTCGGCCTGGACGCCACCACCGTGGACACCCCGCAGGGCCCGCTGCTGGTCGCCCAGTGGTCCTACGCCACCGGGCTGCTCTCCGAGGAGCGGGTGCGCGCCTTCGCCGAGGCCTGGTTCGCCGCGCTGGGCGCGCTCGCCGAGCACGCCGATCGGCCGGACGCGGGCGGGCACACCCCCTCCGACTTCCCGCTGGTCGCCGTCACCCAGAGCGAGGTGGACGAGCTCGCCGCCCACCACGCCCCCGCCCGCCTGGTCGACGTCTGGCCCACCTCGCCGCTCCAGCAGGGCATGGCCTTCCACTCGGCGTACGACGCCGACGGCGCGGACGTCTACACCTCGGTCGTGACCTTCGACCTCACCGGCCCGGTGGACGCCGACCGCCTGCGCACCGCCGCCGAGGCGCTGCTGACCCGCCAGCCGAACCTCAAGGCCGCGTTCCACCAGCGGCACGACGGCCCGCCCGTGCAGGTCGTCCCGGACGGCGTCGAGCTGCCCTTCACCGTCGTCGACCTGAGCGCCCACGCCGACCCGGCGGCGGAGGCCGCCCGGATCGCCGCCGCCGAGTACGGCCGCCGCTTCGACCTCGACCGCCCCCCGCTGCTGCGCTACACCCTGATCCGGCTCGCGCCCGGGCGCCACCAGCTGATCGCCTCCGCCCACCACATCCTGCTGGACGGCTGGTCCACCCCGCTGTTCGCCGAGGAGCTGTGGGCCCTGTACTTCGAGCAGCCGCTCGCCCCGGCCGCCCCGTACCGCGAGTACCTGCGCTGGATCACCCTGCGCGACGGCGAGGCCGCCCGCGCCGCGTGGGCGCAGGCCCTGGCCGGCGCCGACGAGCCCACCCTGCTCGCCCCCGGCCGCTCCGCCGCCACCCCGCAGCTGCCGCTGCGCCTGCACACCGGGCTCACCCCGGAGACCACCGAGGCCCTCGCCCGCACCGCCCGCCGTTACGGCGTCACCCTCAACACCCTGGTCCAGGCGGCCTGGGGCGTGCTGCTGGCCCGGCTCACCGGGCGCGAGGACGTGCTGTTCGGCACCACCGTCTCCGGCCGGCCGCACGACCTGCCGGGCGTGGAGCGGATGATGGGCCTGCTCATCAACACCGTGCCGGTACGGGTGCGCCTGAACCAGTCCGAGAGCTGGGGCCAGCTGCTGCTGCGCCTCCAGCACGAGCAGTCCGCCCTGCTGGACCACCAGCACCTCAGCCTCACCGAGATCCAGCAACTCGCGGGCATGGGCAGCCTGTTCGACACCGTCACGGTGTACGGCAACTACCCGGACCCGTCCGCCCTGGACGACGCCGACCCGAGCGGCGCCACCCGCGTCCACCTGGTCGAGGACGTCGACAGCGCCCACTACCCGCTGGCGCTCGCCCTCACCCCCGGCGACGGCCTGCAGCTGCGGCTGGACCACCAGCCGGACGCCTTCACCTCCGACGAGGCCCGCGCCCTGCTGGACCGCTTCCTCGCCCTGCTCGACCGGATCGTCGCCGACCCGGCCGAACTCGTCGGCACCGTCGAGGTGTTGACCTCGGCCGAGCGCGCCGAGCTGATCACCGGATGGAGCGGCACCAGCACCCCGCTGCCGGAGGGCTCGCTGCCCGAGCTGTTCGAGGCGCGGGTCGCCGCGACCCCGGACGCGATCGCGCTCACCGCCGAGGACGCCGAGCTGACCTACGCCCAGCTCAACGCCCGGGCCAACGGCCTGGCGCTGCGGCTGGTCGAGGCCGGGGTCGTCCGGGAGACGCCGGTCGCGCTGATGATCGACCGCTCGGCCGCCCAGGTGGTGGCGATCCTGGCGGTGCTCAAGGCCGGCGGCCTCTACGTGCCGCTGGACGACGCCCAGCCGACGGACCGGCTGCGGACCGTCCTCGCGGACGCCGGGGCCGGGCTGGTGCTGGCCGACGCCGCGCACCGCGAGCACCCCGCGCTGGCCGGCCTGACGGTGCTCGACCCGCACGCCGGGGAGCACCCCGAGAACCTCGGACTGCCGCAGTACGCCGACCAGTTGGTGTACGTGATGCACACCTCCGGCTCGACCGGCGTGCCCAAGGGCATCGCCATCACCCACCGCGCGGTGGTGGACCTCGCGCTCGGCGGGCAGTTCACCGGCGGCGGCCACGAGCGGCTGCCGGTGCACGCCCCCTCCGCCTTCGACGCCTCCACCTACGAGATCTGGACCCCGCTGCTCTCCGGCGGCCAGCTGGTGATCGCCCCGGCCGGCCGGCTCGGCATCGCCGAGCTGGCGGCGGTGATCGGCCACGAGCGGACCACCTCCGCCTGGATCAGCGTCGGCCTGTTCAACGTGCTGGCCGCCGAGGCCCCGGAGACCTTCGCCGGGCTGCACGAGGTGTGGACGGGCGGGGACATCGCCTCGCCGGTCGCCATGCGGCGGGTCCTGGACACCTGCCCCGGGCTGCGGCTGGTCAACGTCTACGGGCCGACCGAGACGACCACCTTCGCGACGCACTTCCCGATGACCTCGGCCGCCGAGGTGCCCGCCGTCGTGCCGATCGGCCGGCCGCTGCCCAACAACCGGCTGTACGTGCTGGACGCCGGGCTGCGCCCGGTGCCGGTCGGCGTGGCCGGCGAGCTGTACATCGGCGGCACCGGCATGGCCCGCGGCTACGTCGGGCGCCCCGGCCTGACCTCCGAGCGCTTCACGGCCTGCCCGTTCGGCGAGCCCGGCAGCCGGATGTACCGCACCGGCGACGTGGTGCGCTGGACGCCCGCCGGCGAACTGGAGTTCGTCGGTCGAGCGGACGACCAGGTCAAGCTGCGCGGCTTCCGGATCGAACTCGGCGAGGTGGAGGCCGCGTTCACCGCCCACCCGGCCGTCGGCCAGGTCTGCGTGGCGGTCCGCCAGGACCAGCCGGGCGACAAGCGCCTGGTCGCCTACGTCACCGGCGAGGTGCGGGCCGACGAGCTGCGCGACTTCGTCACCGAGCGGCTGCCCGGCTACATGCTGCCCGCCGCGATCGTCGTCCTCGACGAGCTGCCGGTGAACCCCAACGGCAAGGTGGACCGCAAGGCCCTGCCCGCGCCCGACTACAACGGCGCCGACGGCGGGCGCGAGCCGCGCAACGCCACCGAGCAGGCCCTGTGCGGGCTGTTCGCCGAGGTCCTCGGGCTGGCCCGGATCAGCATCGACGACAACTTCTTCGACCGCGGCGGCCACTCGCTGCTCGCCACCAAGCTGGTCAGCCGCATCCGCGCCGGCCTCGGCGCCGAACTGCCGATCCGCACGCTCTTCGACAACCCGACGGTGGCCCTGCTGGCCGCCGCGCTGCCCGACTCCGCGACGGCCCGTCCGGCCCTGCGGCCGGCCGAGCGCCCCGAGCGCGTGCCGCTCTCCTCCGCCCAGCAACGCCTGTGGTTCATCGAGCAGTTCGAGGGACCGAGCGCGCTCTACAACACCCCCGTCGCGGTCCGGCTCACCGGCGCCGTCGACCTGCCCGCCCTGGAGCGGGCGGTCCGGGACGTGGTGCGGCGGCACGAGGTCATGCGCACCGTCCTCCCGACCGTCGACGGCCAGCCCCACCAGCTCGTCACCGAGGCCGCCGAACTCGCCCTGCGGCACGCCACGGTGGCCGACGAGGCGGAGCTGCGGGCCGCGCTGTCCGCGGCCGGCGAGGAGGTCTTCGACCTCGCCCGCGACCTGCCGGTGCGCGCCACCCTGCTGTCGCTGCCGCACGACGAGCACGTCCTGCTGGTGCTGATGCACCACATCGCCAGCGACGGCTGGTCGGTCGGCCCGCTCTTCCGCGACCTCGCCGAGGCGTACCGGGCCCGGACGGCCGGCACCGAGCCGCAGTGGGAGCCGCTGCCGGTGCAGTACGCCGACTACACCCTCTGGCAGCGCGAGCTGCTCGGCACCGACGAGCGGCCCAGCGCCCTGCTGACCGAGCAACTCTCCTACTGGCAGCGGGCCCTGGCCGACGCCCCGGAGGAGCTGGCGCTCCCCTACGACCGTCCGCGCCCGGCCGTGCCGGGGCACCGCGGCGGCCTGGTGGAGGTCACCGTCGACGCCGAACTGCACAGCGCGCTCGGCGAGTTGGCGGCAGCGCAGCACGCCAGCCTGTTCATGGCGCTGCAGGCCGTGGTCGCCGTCCTCTACACCCGTCTCGGCGCGGGCACCGACCTGCCGATCGGCACCGTGGTGGCCGGGCGCACCGACGAGGCGCTCGACGACCTGGTCGGGTTCTTCGTCAACACCCTGCTGCTGCGCACCGACACCTCCGGCGACCCGAGCTTCCGGGAGCTGCTGGACCGGGTCCGCCGCACCGACCTGGACGCCTACGACCACCAGGACATCCCCTTCGAGCGGCTGGTCGAACAGCTCAACCCCACCCGCACCCCCGCCCGCCACCCGCTCTTCCAGACCCTGGTGGCGCTGGAGGGCCGGGTCACGGTGCCGGACGCCTTCGGCGACCTGGGCTGCGCGGAGCACCCCTTCGAGCTGGACGTGGCCAAGTTCGACCTGTCCTTCCGCTTCACCGAGCAGGGCCCGCAGGCGGGCCTGACGGTGGCGGTCGAGTACGCCGTCGACCTCTTCGACCACGCCACCGTGGCCGCCCTCGGCGAGCGGCTGCTGCGCGTCCTGCGCGCCGCCGTGGCCGCCCCGGACGCGCCGATCGGCGGCATCGAGATCCTCGACCCGGCCGAGCGCGAGCAGCTGCTCACCGGCTGGAACGACACCGCCGCGCCCGTCCCGGACGCGACCCTGCCGGAACTGTTCGAGGCCCGGGCCGCCGCCACCCCCGACGCGCCGGCCGTGGTCTCGCAGGACGGCACCCTCAGCTACGCCGAGCTGGACTCCCGGGCCGAGCACCTGGCGGCCCACCTGGCCGACGCCGGGGTCGGCGCCGAGACGCCGGTGGTCCTGCTGATGGACCGCTCCGCCGACCTGCTGACGGCGATCCTCGCGGTGGCCAAGGCGGGCGGCACCTACGTCCCGCTGGACGACCGCCACCCGGCCGAGCGGCTGCGCGGGATCACCGCCGAGACGGCCGCGGCCCTCGTCCTGGTCGACCCGGCCCACCGCGACCACCCGCTGGCCGCCGACGCCCCCTGCCCCGTCCTGCCGCTCACCGCGGGCTGGTTCGACGGTCCGCGCGAGCGGCGCGCCCACCGGGCCGCGCCCCACCCGGAGCAGCTCGCGTACGTGATGTTCACCTCGGGCTCCACCGGGGAGCCCAAGGGCATCGCGATCAGCCACCGGGACGTGGTGCAGCTCGCCACCGACCCGTGCTGGCGGCACGACGAGGGCCTGCGGGTGCTGTTCCACGCGCCGCACGCCTTCGACGCCTCGACCTACGAGATCTGGGTGCCGCTGCTCTCCGGCGGCCAGGTGGTCGTCGCGCCGCAGGGCGACCTGGACGCGGCCGCCATCCGGGAGCTGGTCCGGGTCCACGCGCTCACCCACGTGCACGTCACCGCCGGTCTCTTCCGGGTCATCGCGGAGGAGGACCCGGACATCTTCGCCGGCGTGCGCGAGGTGCTGACCGGCGGGGACGTGGTCTCCGCCCCGGCCGTGCGCCGGGTGCTGGAGGCCGTCCCGGGCATCGCGGTGCGGGCCCTGTACGGACCGACCGAGACCACCCTGTGCGCCACCCAGTACCCGATGCCCGACGCCGCCGCGGTGCCGAGCACGGTGCCGATCGGGCGTCCGCTGGCCAACACCCGGCTGTACGTGCTGGACGCCGGTCTGCAGCCGGTGCCGGCCGGCGTGGCGGGCGAGCTGTACATCGCCGGGGCCGGCCTGGCCCGCGGCTACGTCGGCCGCCCGGCACTCAGCGCCGAGCGTTTCGTCGCCTGTCCCTTCGACGGGCCGGGCAGCCGCATGTACCGCACCGGCGACCTCGCCCGGTGGACCGCGGAAGGCGTCCTGGAGTTCCTCGGCCGGGCCGACGACCAGGTCAAGATCCGCGGCTTCCGGATCGAACTCGGCGAGGTGGAGGCCGCGTTCACCGCCCACGAGGGCGTCGGCCAGGCGCTCGCGGTGGTCCGCGAGGACCAGCCGGGCGACAAGCGCCTGGTGGTGTACGCCACCGGCAAGGCCACCGACGGCGAACTGCGCGCCTTCGTCGCGGACCGCCTCGCCGGCTACATGCTCCCGGCCGCCGTGGTCGTCCTGGACAGCCTGCCGGTGACGGCCAACGGCAAGGTCGACCGCCGGGCCCTGCCCGCGCCCGAGTACGCCGGGGCGGCCGAGGGCCGCGCCCCGCGCACCGAGCGCGAGCGGGAGCTCTGCGCGCTGTTCGCCGAGGTGCTGGGCGTGCCGACGGTCAGCATCGACGACCGGTTCTTCGACCTCGGCGGCCACTCGCTGCTCGCCACCCGGCTGGTCAGCCGCATCCGCGCCACCCTCGGCGCGGAGCTGCCGATCCGCACCCTGTTCGACGCACCCACGGTGGCGGCCCTCGCCGCCGTCCTGCCCGGCGGCGAAGCGGCGCCGGCACCGAAGAAGGCCCGCCCGGCCCTGCGGCCGATGCGGCGCCCCGGAAGCCAGGCCTGACCGGCGGCGGGACGCGGGCCGCGCCACTGGCGCGGCCCGCCCCGGCCGCACGACCGCTCCGCCCCACCGGACGGAGCAGCCCCACCAGCCACAACAGCCGTACGTCGCCAGTCGGAGGCAGACCTTGATCCCGTTGTCGTTCGCCCAGCAGCGGCTCTGGTTCATCGAACAGTTCGAGGGACCGAGCGCCCTCTACAACACTCCGTTCGCCCTCCGGCTGACCGGCGGGCTCGACGCCGCCGCCCTCGAAGGGGCGCTCGGCGACGTGGTGGACCGGCACGAGGTGCTGCGCACCGTCTTCCCCACCACCGACGGCCAGCCCCACCAGCACATCCTCGCCGAGGGTCGCCCGCCGCTGCACCGGGTGCCGGTCGCCGACGAGGCCGAGCTGCACGCGCTGATGCACGAGGCCGCCGGGCAGGTCTTCGACCTCGCGGCCGACCTGCCGGTCCGGGCCTGGCTGTACGCCCTGCCCGCGCCGGACGAGCACGTCCTGCTGCTGCTGACGCACCACATCGCCAGCGACGGCTGGTCGGTCGGCCCGCTCTTCCGCGACCTCGCCGAGGCGTACCGGGCCCGCCTGGCCGGCACCGGGCCGCAGTGGGAGCCGCTGCCGGTGCAGTACGCCGACTACACCCTCTGGCAGCGCGAGCTGCTCGGCGAGGAGGACGATCCGGAGAGCGTCGTCTCCCTTCAACTCGCCCACTGGCAGCAGGAGTTGTCCGGCCTGCCGGAGGAGCTGGCACTCCCGTACGACCGTCCGCGCCCGGGCCGGCCGAGCCGCCGCGGCGGCGCCGCCGACTTCGAGCTCGACGCCGAACTGCACGGCGCGCTCACCGAGTTGGCCTCGGGTCGGCACGCCAGCCTGTTCATGGCACTGCAGGCCGCGGTCGCCACCCTCTACACCCGTCTCGGCGCCGGCACCGACCTGCCGCTCGGCACCCCCGTCGCCGGCCGCACCGACGAGGCCCTCGACGACCTGGTCGGCTTCTTCGTCAACACCCTGCTGCTGCGCACCGACACCTCCGGCGACCCGAGCTTCCACGAGCTGCTCGACCGGGTCCGGCGCGCCAACCTCGACGCCTACGACCACCAGGACATCCCCTTCGAGCGCCTGGTCGAACACCTCAACCCCACCCGCACCCCCGCCCGCCACCCGCTCTTCCAGACCGTCGTCACCCTGAACGCGGAGCGGGCCGACGACCTCGCCTTCGGCGCCGCGACGGGCACCCCGGTCGAGGTCGGCGAGGCGCAGGCCCAGTTCGACCTCAACTTCAACTTCGTCGAGCGGCTCGCCCCCGACGGCACCTGCCTGGGCGTGCGCGCCGCCGTCGACTACGCCGCCGACCTCTTCGACCACTCCACCGCCGTCTCCCTCGCCGAACGGCTGGTGCGCGTGCTGCGCGCCGCCGCGGCCGCCCCGGACGCGCCGATCGGCGGCATCGAGATCCTCGACCCGGCCGAGCGCGAGCAGCTGCTCACCGGCTGGAACGGGCCGGCCGCGCCGGTCGACGAGCGGAGCCTGCCCCGGCTGTTCGAGGCCCGGGCCGCCGCCACCCCCGACGCCCTCGCCCTGGTCTCCGACACCGAGCGGCTCGACTACACCGAGCTGAACGACCGCGCCAACCGGCTCGCCGCCCTGCTGCTGGAGCGCGGCCTGACCACCGAACAGCCGGTCGCGGTCCTGATGGAGCGCTCCGCCGGACTGCTCACCGCCGTCCTCGCCATCGCCAAGGCCGGCGGCACCTACGTCCCGCTGGACGACCGCTACCCGCTGGACCGCCTCCAGCACATCCTCGCCGACACCCGTACCGGCCTGCTCCTCGTCGACCCCGCCCACCAGGGCCACCCGGTGCTCGCCACCGAGGGCTTCGCCACCGTCGAGGTCACCGCGGCGCTGCTCGCCGAGGCCCCCGCGGCGGGCAACCCGACCGTGCCGGTCCTGCCCGGCCAGCTGGTCTACGTGATGTACACCTCGGGCTCGACCGGGGTGCCCAAGGGCGTCGCCGTCACCCACCGCAACGTGGTCGACCTGCTGGGCAACCCGCACTTCCGCGCCGGGCACCACGAGCGCGTGCTGCTGCACTCGCCCACCGCCTTCGACGCCTCCACCACCGAGATCTGGGCGCCGCTGGTCACCGGCGGGGCGATCGTCCTCGCCGACCCCGGCGAGCTGGACATCCGCCGCCTCGCCGAGACCATCACCACCCACGAGGTGACCCTGGTCCAGGCCCCGTCCGGCCTGCTGCGGCTGATGGCCGACGAGAACCCGGCCGCCTTCCGCAACGTCCGGCAGGTGTGGACCGGCGGCGACGTCGTCCCGCCGGAGTCCGTGCGCCGGCTCCACCGGGCCTGCCCGGACACCGACGTGGTCGCGGTGTACGCGCCCACCGAGACCACCGCCATCAAGACCACCTTCACCATGAGCCCGGGCGGGCCCGTCCCCGCCGTGGTCCCGATCGGTCGCCCGCTGAACAACACCCGGCCGTACGTGCTGGACACCGCGCTGCGGCCGGTGCCGGCCGGCGTGGCCGGCGAGCTGTACCTCGCCGGGGCCGGCCTGGCCCGCGGCTACGTCGGCCGCCCCGGCCTGACCTCCGAGCGCTTCACGGCCTGCCCGTTCGGCGAGCCCGGCAGCCGGATGTACCGCACCGGCGACCTGGTCCGCTGGACCGCCGACGGCGTCCTGGAGTTCCTCGGCCGGGCCGACGACCAGGTGAAGATCCGCGGCTTCCGGATCGAACTCGGCGAGGTGGAGGGCGCGTTCACCGCCCTCCCGGCCGTCGGCCAGGCCTTCGCCGTGGTCCGCGAGGACCAGCCGGGCGACAAGCGCCTGGTGGTGTACGCCACCGGCGAGGGCGATCCCGCCGAGCTGCGCGCCGCCGTCGCCGACAGCCTGCCCAGCTACATGCTCCCGGCCGCCGTGGTCGTCCTCGACGCCCTCCCGGTGACCGCCAACGGCAAGGTCGACCGCCGCGCGCTGCCCGCCCCCGACTGGACCGGGACCGGCGAGGGCCGCGCCCCGCGCACCGACACCGAGCGGGCGCTGTGCGAACTGTTCACCGACGTCCTCGGGTTGGACCGGATCGGGATCGACGACAGCTTCTTCGACCTGGGCGGCCACTCGCTGCTCGCCACCAAGCTGGTCAGCCGCGTCCGTACCGCGCTCGGCGCCGAACTGCCCGTCCGGGCCCTGTTCGACGCCCCCAGCGTGGCCGCGCTGGCCGCCGTCCTGCCCGCCCCGGGCGCCGCCCGTCCGGCCCTGCGGCCGGTCGAGCGGCCCGAGCGCGTCCCGCTCTCCCCGGCGCAGCGACGCCTCTGGTTCATCGACCAGTTCGAGGGCCCGAGCGCGCTCTACAACACCCCGTGCGCGGTCCGGCTGACCGGCCCGGTCGACGCCGACGCGCTCCGCACGGCCCTGGCGGACGTGCTCGACCGCCACGAGGTGCTGC
This sequence comes from Kitasatospora sp. NPDC127116, assembly GCF_042677365.1. Classification (NCBI taxonomy): domain Bacteria; kingdom Bacillati; phylum Actinomycetota; class Actinomycetes; order Kitasatosporales; family Streptomycetaceae; genus Kitasatospora; species Kitasatospora sp. NPDC127116. The sequence goes on along the minus strand of NZ_JBHXTL010000093.1, from coordinate 23,529 downwards.
GCACCGTCTACCCGACCACCGACGGGCAGCCGTACCAGCTGCTCCTGGACGCCCCCGAACTCCCGCTGCACACCGTGCCGGTGGACGGCGAGGAGGAGCTCGCGCGGGCGCTGGCCGAGGCCGGGTCGCAGGTCTTCGACCTCGCCCGCGACCTGCCGGTGCGCGCCACCCTGCTCTCGCTGCCCGGCGAGGAGCACGTCCTGCTGGTGCTGATGCACCACATCGCCACCGACGGCTGGTCCGTGGTCCCGCTGCTGCGCGACCTCGCCGAGGCGTACGGGGCCCGCCTCGCCGGCACCGCCCCCGACTGGCGGCCGCTCGCGGTCCAGTACGCCGACTACACCCTGTGGCAGCACGAGCTGCTCGGCACCGACGAGCGGCCCAGCGCCCTGCTGACCGAGCAACTCGCCTACTGGCAGAGCACGTTGGCCGACCTCCCGGAGGAGCTGACGCTCCCCTTCGACCGCCACCGCCCCGCTGCCCCCAGCCGCCGGGGCGCCGCGGTGGAACTCCGGACGGACGCCGCACTGCACGCCTCCCTGGCCGAGTTGGCGCAGCGGAGCCGGGCCAGCGTGTTCATGGTGATGCAGGCCGCGCTGGCCACCACCCTCAGCCGGATCGGCGCGGGCACCGACCTGCCGATCGGCACCGTGGTGGCCGGGCGCACCGACGAGGCGCTGGAGGACCTGGTCGGGTTCTTCGTCAACACCCTGGTGCTGCGCACCGACACCTCCGGCGACCCGAGCTTCCGGGAACTGGTGGAGCGCGTCCGGGTCGCCACCCTGGACGCCTTCGAGCACCAGGACGTGCCCTTCGAGCGGCTGGTCGAGCTGCTCAACCCGGTGCGCTCGACCGCCCGCCACCCGCTGTGCCAGGTGATGCTGACCTCCGGCGGCGAGGCCGGGGGGATCAGCCTCGGCGGCCTGCCCGGCCGGGTCGAGCAACTGGACTCCGACCTCGCCAAGTTCGACCTGACCCTCGCCTTCAGCGAGAGCTTCGACGCGGACGGCGCGCCCGCCGGGCTGGGCCTGACGCTGGAGTACGCCGTCGACCTGTTCGACCGGTCCACCGCCGAGGCGACGGCCGCCCGCTTCGAGCGCGTCCTGCGCGCGGTGCTGGCCGACCCGGAGCAGTCCGTGGGCCGGGTCGAGGTGCTGGCGCCCGAGGAGCGCGAGCAGCTGCTCACCGGCTGGAACGACACCCGGGAGGACCTCCCGCCCGGCACCTTCCCGGCGCTCTTCGAGGCGCGGGCCGCCGCCCGCCCGGACGCCGTCGCGCTCTCCTTCGGCACCGAGCAGGTCACGTACGGCGAACTCAACGAGCGCGCCAACCGCTTCGCCCGGCTGCTGATCGAGCACGGCGCGGGCCCCGAGCGGTTCGTCGCGATCGCCCTGGAACGCTCGATCGAGCTGATCGTCGCCCAGCTCGCCGTGCTCAAGGCCGGCGCGGTCTTCCAGCCGCTGGACCCGCGCTACCCGGCCGACCGGATCGCCTACATGCTGGACGACGCCCGGCCCGCGCTGGTCCTCACCAGCAAGGCGCTGGCCGACGGCCTGCTCGCCGACAGCACCGTCCCGCGGCTGCTGATCGAGGACCTGGACGCCTCCGGCCACCCGGCGCACGACCTCACCGGCACCGCGATCACCCCGCACTCGGCCGCGTACGTCATCTACACCTCGGGCTCCACCGGCCGCCCCAAGGGCGTGGTGGTCACCCACACCGGCCTCGCCGCCATGGTGGAGGGCCAGCGCCGGGGCCTGGCCGTCACCCCCGACAGCCGGGTGCTGCTGTTCGCCTCGCCGTCCTTCGACGCGGCCGTCTGGGAGCTGGGCATGGCCCTGCTCACCGGCGCCCGGGCCGTCCTCGGCGACGCCGACCAACTGCTGCCCGGCCCCTCGCTGACCGACCTGATCGCCGAACAGGGCGTCACCCACCTGACCCTGCCGCCGACCGCGCTCGCCGTGCTGGCCCCGGACGCGCTGCCGCGGGGCGGAACCCTGGTGGTCGCCGGCGAGGCCTGCCCGCCCGACCTGGTCGAGCACTGGTCGGCCCGGCTGCGGATGGTCAACGCCTACGGCCCGACCGAGTCGACCGTCTGCGCCAGCATGAGCAGCCCGCTCAGCGGCCGGACCGCCCCGCCGATGGGCCGGCCCGTGCCGGACACCCGGCTCTACGTCCTGGACGCGGCGCTCCAGCCCGTCCCGGCCGGGGTCGAGGGCGAGCTGTACATCGCGGGCGCCGGCCTGGCCCGCGGCTACCTCAACCGGCCGGGCCAGAGCGCCGAGCGCTTCGTCGCCGACCCGTACGGCACCCCCGGCAGCCGGATGTACCGCTCGGGCGACCTGGTCCGCCGCCAGGCCGACGGCACCCTGGAGTACCTGGGCCGCACCGACCACCAGGTCAAGATCCGCGGCTTCCGGATCGAGCCCGGCGAGATCGAGGCCGTGCTCGCCCGGCACCCCTCCCTCGCCCAGGCGTTCGTGCTGGTCCGGGAGGACCGCCCGGGCGACCGCCGGCTGGTCGGCTACGCCGTCGCCCGCCCCGGGCACGCGGTCGACCAGGCCGCCCTGCGGGCCCACGTCGGCGCGACCCTGCCGGACTACATGGTGCCCTCGGCGATCGTCGCCCTGGACGCCCTGCCGCTGACCGCCAACGGCAAGGTCGACCGCAAGGCCCTGCCGGCCCCCGACACCGCCTGGCTCGGCTCCGGGCGGGCGCCCGCGACGCCCCGGGAGGAACTGCTCTGCGGCCTGTTCGCCGATCTGCTCGGGCTGGAGAAGGTCGGCGTGGACGACAACTTCTTCGAGCTGGGCGGGCACTCGCTGCTGGCCAGCCGGCTGGTCGCGGGCCTGCGCGAACTGGTCGGCGAGGGCGAGGAGATCGGCGTCCGCACACTGTTCGAGGCACCGACCGTCGCCCGGCTGGCCGAGCGGCTCGCCCAGGGCCCGGCCGCCGAGAGCTTCCCCGTCCTGCTGCCGATCCGCACCCGCGGCTCGCGCCCGCCGCTGTTCTGCGTCCACCCGGCCGCCGGCATCAGCTGGGTCTACACCGGCCTGCTGCGCCACCTCGACGCCGAGCAGCCGATCTACGGACTCCAGGCCCCCGGCCTGGCCGACCCGACCGCGCACCCGGCCTCGGTCGAGGAGCTGGCCCGCACCTACCTGGCGCAGATCCGCTCCGTGCGCCCCGAGGGCCCGTACGCCCTGCTCGGCTGGTCCTTCGGCGGGGCCGTCGCCCACGCGATCGCCGCGCTGCTGCGCGAACAGGGCGAGGAGGTCCGGCTGCTGGCCCTGCTGGACGCCTACCCGGGCACCGGCGAGCCGGGGCCCGAGCAGTGGCGGGACGACCCGGCGCAGCTCGCGGTGATCCTCGACTCGCTCGGCCACCCGGCCGGGGAGATCACCGCCTGGCCCGCGGACGAGGACGGCTACGCCGCGCTCGTCCGGGGCGACGAGGGCCCGCTCGCCGGCCTCAGCGGCGCCGGGGTGGCCCGGGTGGTCTCGGTCTTCCAGTCCAACGCCGAGCTGTCCCACGAACTCCCGCTGCCCGGCTACGACGGCGACGCGGTGTTCTTCACCGCCGCCAAGGACCGGCCGGCCGACGCCCCCGACCCGGAGAGCTGGCGCCCGCACCTGGGCGGTCGGCTCGACGTCCACGAGGTGCCGAGCACCCACGGCGCGATGACGGGCTCCGAAGCGCTCGCCGTCATCGGCCCGGTGCTCGCCGCCCACCTGACTCCCTGACCCGCCCGCACCACCGACTCGACACCCCTACCGACCGCAGGCGACCGACCTGCGCACACCACGCGGGCCGCACCCGGCCCGCCCACGGAGAAACGGACACCACCATGACCACTGCGGCCATCCCCGACACCTGGCGTGGCATCACCCCGTCGCCGATCACCTCGACCGACGCCTACAACGGCTTCATCGCCGCCAACGTGATCTTCGCGCTGGACCGGATCGGCCTGCTGGAGACGATCGGGCGCGGCGAGCCGCTCTCGGCCGCCGAGGCCACCGCCCGGGCCGGCGACACCGCCCGCACCGAGGCCGTGCTGCGCGCCGCCGCCGACTACGGCTACCTCAAGGCCGACGGCGACGCCTACCTGCCCACCGAGGCGGGCCTGGAGATCGCCGCCGCGCGCGGCTACTTCACCTGGGCCGTCGGCGGCTACCACGACGTGTTCGGCCGCGCCGGCCACCTGAGCGCCGGCACCCACCGCTACGACCAGGACGTCTTCCGCGACGAGGCGATGGTCGCCCTCGGCTCCGCCCAGTGCGACCAGTCGCTGTTCGCCGCGCAGCTGACCGACGTGCTCAGCGGGATCGACTTCCGCACCATCGCCGACCTGGGCTCCGGCACCTCCGCCCGGGTGCGCCGCGTGGTCTCGCAGCGCGAGGGCACCCGGGGCCTGGGCATCGACATCAGCCGCCCGGCCACCGACATCGCCCGCCGCGACATCATCGAGGCCGGCATGCAGGACCGGGTCACCGCCGTCCGCGCGGACGTCCTGGGCCTGCTCGGCACCCAGATCGACAACGACGCCGAGGCCGCCGAGGTGGCCGAGGTCGACACCGTGATCAGCTTCTTCCTGCTGCACGACCTGCTGGCCGACCCGGCCACCCGCTCCTCGATCTTCACCCGGATGCGGGAGGCCTTCCCGAAGGCCCGCACCTTCGTCCTCGGCGACACCATGCTGCGCGACCCGGGCACCTCCGACGGCGCCCAGCCGGTCTTCTCGGTCGGCTTCGAGCTGGCGCACGCGATGATGGGCGTCCCGCTGCACACCAAGGCCACCTACGAGACCCTCTTCACCGACGCCGGCCTGCGGATCGACCGCGTCGAGGCGCTGGCCACCCCGCACTCCTGGCTCTACGTCCTCCAGGCCGACTGATGGCCGCCCCGTCGACCGCCAGACACCTGCTGGCACAGAACGAGCACCCGTACCCGCCGCTGCCGTCGGTGCTGGCCGCGCTGGCCGAGGCCAGTGCCGACCTGCACCGCTACCCGGACTTCCGGCCGGAGCGGATCGCCGGGATCGTCGCCGACTGGCAGGGCGTCCCGGCCGGCCAGGTCGTGGTCGGCCACGGCTCGGCGGGCGTGGCGCTGGACCTCTTCCACACGGTGGTCGAGCCCGGCGACAACGTGGTGCACTCGGATCCCTGCTTCGACGCGTACCCGCTGTTCTGCGAGATCGCCCGGGCCGAGGCCCGGCCGGTCCCGCTCGGCCCCGACGCCCGGCACGACCTGGCGGCGATGGCCGAGCGGATGGACGAGCGCACCCGGATCGTCGTGCTGTGCAACCCGCACAACCCGACCGGCACGGTCTACTCCTGGGCCGAGCTGACGGAGTTCTTCCGCCGGGTGCCGTCCACCGCGCTGATCCTGCTCGACGAGGCCTACGTCGACTTCGCCCGGGACTGGCAGGCCCCGGAGGTGCCGGCCCGGATCGCCGAGTGGCCGAACCTGGTGGTGCTGCGCACCCTGTCCAAGTCCCACGGCATCGCCGCGCTGCGGATCGGCTACGCGCTGTTGGAGGAGTCGGTGGCCCGGCGGGTGCGGGACCACCAGGTGCCGTACGCGGTGAACCGGCTCCAGGAGGCGGGCCTGCTCGCGGCCGTCGCCGCCGAGGACGAGATGGCGCGCCGGATCGCCGAGATCGCCGCGGAGCGGGAGCGCACCGAGGCCGAACTGCTGCGGCTCGGCTGGACGGTGGCGCCCAGCGTCACCAACTTCCTGTGGGTCGACGCCCCCGGCGACCAGCTCCCGCTGCGCGCGGAGCTGGAGCGCCTGGGCGTCGCCGTCCGGTACTACCCCGGCCGGGGCATCCGGGTCGCCATCGGCGAGAAGGACGCCAACGACGCGGTGATCGAGGGTTTCGCCGCCGTCGCACCGCTCGCCCCGGCCCACCCCGTCGCACCCTGAACCACCCGGCGCCCTGAGCACCCCGCGTGCGTCAGGGCGCACCCCGGGCACCCGGGGCGCCGGCGGGCGCCCCGGCACCGGCGCACCACCGCACGGCCCTGTTCCACCGCACCACCGCACAGCCCCCGCACCACCCCGTTCCACCGCACACCCCCGCGCACCCCCGCACACCCCCGCACACCCCGAAGCGCCGTCGGCGCAGCGAAGGAACCGCCATGCACCCGCTGTTGGCCCGCCCGGAGTTCCGGCGCTACCTCGCCGGGCAGACCCTGTCCGTCCTCGGTGACAGCGCCCTCTCCATCGCCCTCGGCATCTGGGCCAAGGTGCTGACCGGCAGCAACTCCGCCGCCGGTCTGGTGCTGTTCTGCTTCTCCGCGCCCCTGCTGCTGCTGCCGCTCGGCGGCCTGCTCGCCGACCGGGTCCGGCGCAAGCCGCTGCTGGTCGGGGTCAACCTGGCGGTGGCGGTGTCACTGCTGCCGCTGCTGCTGGTCGACGGCCGGGACACGGTCTGGATCATCTACTGCACCGCCACGGTCTGCGGTCTGGCCGGGGCCGTCCTGGCCCCGGCGCAGAGCGCGCTGCTGCGCAGCATCCTGACGGAGCGCCAGGACTTCGGGGCGGCGGCCGGACTGACCCAGAGCGCCCGGGCCGGCACCACGCTGGTGGCGCCGCTGCTCGGCTCCGGGCTCTACGGCTGGTTCGGCGGGCACGTGGTGGCCGTGGCCGACCTCGCCGTGCTGCTGCTGGCGGCACTGAGCTTCCTCACCCTGCGGGTGGCGGAGGTCAAGCCGGAGCCCTCGGGCCTGCGTTGGCGCACCGAGGTGCTGGCGGGCTTCGTCCACCTGCGCGGCTCGGTCGGACTGCGGCCGCTGGTGGTGGCCACCGCCGGCGCCGGCTTCGTGCTGAGCCTGCTCCAGCCGGTGCTGTTCGCGCTGACCCAGCACGGGCTGCACCGCTCGCCGCAGTTCCTCGGCGTCCTGGAGACCACCGAGGCGGTCGGCGCGCTGGTCGGCTCGGTGGTCGGCGGCCTGCTGATCGGCCGGCTCGGACCGCGCCGGACGGTCATGGCGGGATCGGCGGTGTTCGGCCTCGGCATCGTCCTGCTGCTGGCCCCGTCGCTGTACGTGGTGTCGGCCGGCCTGGTGATCGCGGGCGCGGGCATCCCGGCCGCCCTGGTCGGGCTCGCCACCGCCGCCCAGGCGTCCACCCCGCCGCAGCTGATGGGGCGCGCCCAGGCGGCCGTCAACCTCTCGCTCACCGCGCCGCAGGCGCTGGCCGTGGGCGTCGGCTCCGGTCTGGTGGCCGCCCTGGACTTCCGGGTGGTGCTGGGCGTGATGGTGGTCGGCGCGCTGCTCGCGGCCGCCCACCTGATCGGCAAGCCGGAGGCCCCGACGGAGCCGCCGGAGCCCGAGGACGCGTCCGAGGGCGACGGCCCGGCCGAGCCGGAGGACGCCAAGGACCTCCAGCCCACCTGACCGGCCCCGGCCGGCCCACCGGCCCGCCCGCCCGGACTCCGCACCACGTGAACGTCCGCACCACCCGGACACCCGCACCGCCGAGCACGTCCGCCCGCCCGATCGCCCCTCAGCACCCTCCCGTTCCTCCTCACGAGAGAGCTCCTCAGATGACCGACCGTTCCTCGCCCGCCGTCACCCCGATCCCCGTCGAGCTGGACCACGTCGAGTTCTACGTGGCCGACCTGGGCGCCGAGACCGCCAAGCTGACCACGGAGTACGGTTTCGAGCTGCTCGTCCCGCCGACCGAGCGCGGCGACGGCGCCGAGCGCTGCCTGTCCGCGCTGGTCGGCCAGTCCGGCATCCGGCTGCTGATCACCCAGCCGCTGGCCGCCGGCCACCCCGCCACCGGCTACCTGGAGCGCCACGGCGACGGCGTGGGCGCCCTCGGCCTGCGGGTGCCGGACGCCACCGACGCGTTCCGCACGCTGACCGCCCGCGGCGCCGTCGCCCTGCGCGAGCCGCAGGCCGCGGACGGCTGCGTCACCGCGGTGGTCGACGCCTTCGGCGACGTGGTGCACACCCTGGTCGAGCGCGGCCCCGAGGTCCCCGCCGGCCGCATCCCCGGCCTGCCGGACCCGGCCGCGCTCACCGGCGAGGGCGAGGTCGGCCTGCGCTCCGTCGACCACTTCGCGGTCCTGATCCCGTTCGGCGAGCTGCGCAAGACCGAGCACCGCTACCGCGAGGTCTTCGGCTTCCGGACGATCTTCGAGGAGCGGGTCGAGGTCGGCACGCTCGGCATGGACTCGGCCGTCGTGCAGAGCGCCGACCGCAGCGTCACCCTCACCCTGATCGAGCCGCTCACCGCGGACGCGGGCGGCCAGATCGCCTCCTTCCTGGCCGGCCACGGCGGCGCCGGGGTCCAGCACGTCGCCTTCGCCGCCGAGGACGCGGTGCACTCCGTCGCCACCATGGCCGAGCGCGGCGTGCCGTTCCTGCGCACCCCGCAGACCTACTACGACGCGCTGCCCGACCGCCTGACGCCGCTGCGGCACTCCTTCGAGCAGCTGCGCGAGCTGAACCTGCTGGTCGACCAGGACCACGACGGCCAGCTGTTCCAGATCTTCACCCGCTCCCAGCACCCGCGGAACACCTACTTCTTCGAGGTGATCGAGCGCATCCGGGCCCGCAACTTCGGCAGCAACAACATCCGCGCCCTCTACGAGGCCGTGGAGCTGCAGCGCAACGCCGGCGAAGTGGCCGGATGAGCGCGTCCGTCCGAAGCGTTCCACCGGCCGGCCCGGCCGCCGGGCGCCCGGTGCTGTCCGTCGCGGAGTACGCCGACCGGGCCCGGGCCGCGCTCGCGCCCGAGGTCTGGGAGTGGCTGGAGGGCGGCGCGGAACGCGAACTGACCCTCGCCGCCAACCGGGCCGCCTTCGACCGGGTGGGCCTGGTGCCCCGGGTGCTGACCGACGTCAGCACCCGGGACACCGCCGCCACCCTGGTGCGCAGCCGGGCGGCCCTGCCGGTGGCGGTGGCGCCCGTCGCCTACCACCGGCTGTTCCACCCGGAGGGCGAGCTGGCCTCGGCCCGCGCCTGCGCGGCCGCGGGCGTGCCGTTCACCGTCGGCACGCTCAGCAGCGTCGGCTTCGAGGAGCTGGCGGGGACCGGCGCCACGCTCTGGTTCCAGCTGTACTGGCTGCGCGACCGCGGCCGGCTGCTCGACCTGGTCAGGGCCGCCGAGGAGGCCGGCAGCGAGGCGCTGGTGGTCACCGCCGACGTCCCGTACATGGGCCGCCGGCTGCGCGACGCCAGGAACGCCTTCGCGCTGCCCGCCGACGTCCGCGCGGCGCTGCTGGAGGGCGGCGCGGCCGGGCGGGCGCACGAGTCCACCACCGCCGTCTCGGCGGTGGCCGCGCACACCGCCGAACTGCTCTCCCCCGGCGTCACCTGGGCCGACCTCGAATGGCTGCGCGGGGAGACCGAACTGCCGCTGGTGGTCAAGGGCGTGCTCGACCCGGCCGACGCCCGGCGGGCCGCCGGGATCGGCGCCGCGGCCGTGGTGGTCTCCAACCACGGCGGCCGCCAGCTCGACCGGGCCGTGCCCGCGGTGACGGTCCTGCCGGCCGTCGCCGAGGCGCTGGCCGGCGAGGACTGCCAGGTGCTGATGGACAGCGGGGTGCGCGGCGGCTCGGACGTGCTCACCGCGCTGGCCCTCGGCGCCTCCGGGGTCCTGCTCGGGCGCCCGCTGATCTGGGGCCTGGCGGCCGGCGGCGAGGCGGGCTGCACCGAGGTCCTCGACCTGCTCGCCGCCGAGCTGCGGCACGCGCTCGGCCTCGCGGGCTGCGCCGACCTGCGGGCCGCCGCCGAACTGCGCACCACCACCCTGCCCGGCACCACCTGGAGCACCCCGTGACCACCATCGCCGCACCGCACGACCTGCTGCTCGCGGGCCTGCACTCCTCCCTCGCCGACCCGGCGATGACCTCGATGAACCTGCTCAACGAGATCTCCATCCGCTACCCGGAGGCGGTCTCCTTCGCGGCCGGGCGCCCGGCCGAGCAGTTCTTCGAGCTGGACGCCGTCCACCGCCACCTGGACCGCTACCTCGACCACCTGCGCACCGAGCGCGGGCTGAGCGAGGAGGCGGCCCGCCGCCAGGTGCTCCAGTACGGGCGGACCAAGGGGATCATCCACGACCTGATCGCCACCCACCTCGCGACGGACGAGGGCATCGAGGTGCCCGCCGAGTCGATCGTGGTGACGGTGGGCTGCCAGGAGGCGATGTTCCTGGTGCTGCGGGCGCTGCGCCGCGGCCCCGAGGACGTGGTGCTGGCCGTCTCCCCCACCTACGTGGGCCTGACCGGCGCGGCGCTGCTCGCCGACCTGCCGGTGCGGGCGGTGGCCGACGGCCCGGACGGCGTGGACCTCGCCGACCTGCGCCGCCGGCTGGCCGCCGCCCGCGCCGAGGGCCTGCGGCCGCGGGCGCTGTACCTGGTGCCGGACGTGGCCAACCCGAGCGGGGCCAGCCTGCCGCTGGAGCTGCGCCGGGAGCTGCTGGCGCTGGCCGCCGAGGAGGACTTCCTGCTGCTGGAGGACAACCCGTACTGCGTCTTCGCCGGTGACGAGCGGCTGCCCTCGCTCAAGGCGCTGGACACCGAGCGGCGGGTGGTCCACCTCGGCTCCTTCGCCAAGACGGCCCTGCCCGGCGCCCGGGTCGGCTACGTGGTGGCGGACCAGCTGGTGGCGGACGGGCGGGGAGGCACCGAGCTGTTCGCCGACCTGCTCGGCATGATCAAGAGCATGACCACGGTGAACACCTCGCCGATCGCCCAGGCCGTGATCGGCGGCGCGCTGCTGGAGCACGGCCACAGCCTGCGGGCCGCCAACACCGAGGTGGCCGCGCTCTACCGGCGCAACCTCTCGCTGGTGCTGGAGGGCCTGGCCGAGCGCTTCCCGCCCGGCAGCGGGGTGACCTGGAACGAGCCGCGCGGCGGGTTCTTCCTGGTGCTCACGGTGCCGTGCGTGGTGGACGACGCGCTGCTGGAACGCTCGGCCTCGGAGTACGGGGTGATCTGGACCCCGATGTCGCACTTCTATCCGGGCGCGGGCGGGGAGCACCAGCTGCGGCTCTCCGTCAGCCAGGTCGACCCGGCCACGCTCGACCGGGGGCTGGACGGGCTGGCCGCGCTGCTCGCCGCGCAGTCCTGACCCACCCGGAGGGGCGCCCCGCCCGGGGCGCCCCTCCGGCGCGTCCGGCCCCGACGGCTCGTGCCACGACCGGCCCGACACCTGATCCGTCGTCAATTTCCGGACGAATGAGCCCCACTGAAGCCATCCCAATGGCCCAGCCCCGCTGCACGACCTCGGAGTTTCGGCTGTCGACCGGCCAGTTCCGGCCGGAACCCGACGGGTTGACCACATCGTTATTGAAAGACCTCTCGACGTCTGGGTATGGTCACGAACTGTCGTGATCAAGTCAGCCATGAGGGGACGATCATGGACGAACCGAGGCAGCGCCCCGACACCGTGCAACCCGCACAGGGCGGCGGCCGGGGGTGGTCGCTCGCCCCGGTCGCGATGCTGCGCCACGCGGGCTACCCGCTCTCGCTACTGGACCGCGTCGTCGACCGTCCGACCGCCCGGGCCGCCGACACCGTCCTCGCCCTGCAGGACGAAGCCGTAGGACTGGGGCGGGAGTTGAAGGCCGCCCTGCGCGCGGAGCAGGCCGGCACCCGGGGCGACCTCGCCTCCGGCGTCGGCATGCTCCGCCCCTTCCCGCCCGCCGACCTCGCCCGGCTCGAAGCCGAACTCGGCCCCGCCGCCCTGGACTCGGCCAAGCGCTACCAGGATGCGGTGCAGGCCCTGGACGGCCACTGGAAGGCCTTCGAACAGGAGCACGGCACCGCCCTCGCCCGGGCCCGCCGGACCGTCGTGGACCTGTTCCGCGAGCCCTCCCTCCAACAGGTCCTGCTGCTGTCCAACGACGCCCGCTTCGAGGAGTTCACCGCCTGGATCGCCGCCGGCGGCACCGGGTCGGACGGACACGTCAAGCGGATGACCGACCTGCTCGCCATGTACCTCCAGCGGGTCACCACCAAGAACGAGACCCACTCGCACTTCGGCCCCCTCGCCGTCGCCCGGGCGGCCCCCGAGGGCACCGCCGCCACCGGCATCACCTGGTCCACCGGCCCGCTGCGCCGGATCGCCCTGCTCAGCCACTGGGCGGGCGAGGCGATGGCCGAGGTCTTCAGCGCCCGGCCGGAGGCCTTCGAGACGGTGCGCCCCCGCCGGCGCCCGCTCGCCTTCGCCGACGGCCCCCTGGTCCGGCTGTACGCGTTCGAGTCCACCACCGGCATGCCGGACGGCTGGCGCTTCGTCGCGGTGAAGTCCGACACCTTCGACACCCACCGCTCCTGGCTCTGGGAGCACTGCGACGGGGAGCGCACGGTGGCGCGGCTGCGCGCCGCCTGGGCCGAACGCCCGGACCGCCCGGCCGACCTCGACTTCGACCACGTGCTCGCCGAACTCGTCGACCAGGACTGGCTGATCGGACGCTGGGAGATCCCGATCGGGTCCACCGACGTGCTGCGCTCGCTCGCCGGGCACCTCGCCGAGGACTCCCCCGACCTCGCCGTGGTGCGCCGCTTCGAGGACGGGCTGCGCCGCTTCGCCGAGGGCCCGACGGCGCGGCGCGCGGCCCTGCTCGGCGAGCTCAAGGAGGCCTTCGAGGAGGTCACCGGGTCGGCGGCCAACCGCTCCGAGGGCCGGCACTACGCCGACCGGAGCATCCTCTACGAGGAGGCGTACAGCCCGGTCGAGGACGTCGTCCTCGGCCCGGACGTCACCGGGCTGATCGGCCGCGAGCTGTCCGCGGTCTACGACCTGACCCTGCTCGTCCCCCGGCTGCGGATCCGCCGCGAACTGGAGGTCCTGCGGCACTGGACGGCACGGCGCTTCGGCCTCGGCACGCCCGTACCGCTGCCGGACTTCTACGCCGCCTTCTTCGCCGACAAGCCGCGCCTCGCCGCGCGGTGCGAGGAGGTGGACCGGGAGATCGAGGCGCTCGACCGCGAGGTCGTCGCCCTGCTGCTGGACGGCGCCGAGGACGGCCGGCCCGAGAGCGTCGTCGACCGGGCCCGGCTGGAGGAGCTCCTCGCCCGCCACCCGGACACCCCGCCCGCGCTGTGCAACCCGGACGTGATGCTCGCCGCACCGGACGCCGCCGCGATCGCGCGCGGCGACTTCCTCGCCGTCGTCGGCGACTGCCACGCCGTGCGCGAGGCGCTCACCCACTCCAGCTTCGCCCCGATGCTCCAGGCCGAGGCGCCGGAGCTGCTGGACGAGATCCACACCCGGTACCGGGAACTGCTCGACGAGGACGAGGTGCTGGTCGACCTCTCCCGCTCGCACCCCGACAAGACCGGCGCCCAACTCACCTACCCCTGCCCGGACCTGGAGGTGTACGGGCTCTCCCCGAAGGCCCGCGGCGACGTCCTGCGGCCCGACCGGCTGTACCTGGTGGCCACCGCCGACCGGATGGAGCTGCGCGCCCACGGCCTCGCGGGCCGGCTGAAGCTGCTCGCCCCGCTGGCCGGCGGCCCCAGCATCCGCCAGGACCCGCTCTCCCCGTTCGCCTTCCCCCGGCACTTCGGCGGGGTCGGCATCCGCGACCGGGACCGCGACCACGTGCCCCGCATCCGCTGCGGCCGGATCGTGCTGCACCGGGAGCGCTGGCGCATCCCCGCCGAGGCGCTGCGCGGCTGGAGCCCCGGCGTCCACCGGTCCAAGGGCGACGCCCCCGAGTTCGCCGCCGCCCGCAGGCTCTGCCGCGACCTCGGCCTGCCGCGCCACGGCTTCCTGAAGATCCCCGGCGAGCCGAAACCGGTCTACGTCGACTGGGAGTCCCCCCTCATCGTCCGGCAGGTCCTCCGGCTCGCCCGGAGGACGGCCGCCCCCCTGGAGTTCAGCGAAATGCTCCCCGCCCCGGAGCACCTCTGGCTCGACATCGACGGAGAACGTCACACCAGCGAGCTGCGTTGTGCGGTCTTCTCGCGCCGGTCCCACTGAGTGCTCCACGTCGAGGACCCACGCCCTCACCGACCGAAGGCACCGCTCATGACCAAGAGCTGCATCGTCCAGTTGCCCTTCCCCTCCAGCCACGACCCCGACCCGAACCTGTCGCGCTACTACGACGACTACGACCGGCGCTTCCGGGCCCTGCTGCCCGAGTACTTCATCCCGACCGACGGCCTGTGGGAGATGCCGCTGTGGGTCGCCCACCTGACCGCCCTGCTGAACACCGCGGGGCTCGACTCCGTCTTCCGCGACCTGTCCAGGACCCCGGCCGAGCCGGAGGACTGCGCCGAACCGCTGCTGGACGCGACCGCCCCCGGTGACCTGGTCCTGATGTCCCCGCTCGCCCAGAACCTCCGCCTCGCCCTGGAGGTGGCCAAGCGGCTGGAGCACGCCGGCCGGCGCGTCGTCCTCGGCGGGAACATGGCCCCGCTCGCCCCGGACGGCGCCGTGCACGCCGTGCACCGCGGCCAGCTCGACGCCGGCTTCGTGCGCCGCCTCGTCGAACTCGCCTCCGGCTCCGGCGGCAGCCTGGAGAAGCCCCTGCTGCCCGGCCTGGTCTCCGACCGGATCACCTGGGCCCCGGACTACCGCCACCTCGGCGGCTACCACGGCCGGGTGCCGCTGCTGCGGCTCAACGCCAGCCACGGCTGCCTGTACCAGTGCTCGTTCTGCGGCGACGCCTGGAGCAAGCAGCTCACCCTGGTCGCCAAGGACGCGCTCGCCCAGGAAGTGGACGAGCTGACCACCCGGTTCCCCGACACCCGGCTCTTCTACATCGGCGACAAGACCTTCGGCCAGTCCCGCGAGGCCGTCGGCAACCTGCTGGACGTCTTCCGCGACCGCCCCGGCTACCGCTTCATCGTGCAGACCCACGTGATGCAGGTGAAGGAGTGGATCGTCGAGGCCATGCTCGAACTCGGCGTCGTCGCCGTGGAGCTCGGCTTCGAGTCGGCCGACTCGCAGATGCTGAAGCGGCTCAACAAGCTCTCCCGCGGCCTGGACGACTACACTTCGAAGATCCGTCAACTCAGCGACGCCGGGCTGAAGATCGTCCTCAACATGATGGGCGGCCTCGACGAGGAGACGGAGGCCGCGCACGGCCAGACCGTCGCCTGGATGCGGGAGAACGAATCGGCGCTGTGGCTCTTCAACCTGTACAACTTCGTGCCGTACCCGCTCACCCCGGACTTCCCCAGGCTGCGCGAGCGCATCTTCAACTGGGACTTCGCCGACTGGCGGGAGGACGCCCCGGTCGTCTACCAGCCCCGGCACCTGTCACCCGAGGCCAGCTGGGACCTGTTCCAGGAGAAGATCGCCGCCGCGCACGACGTCATCCGGGCCCCGCTGCCCGTCGCCGCGCCCACCCCGCCCGCCGCGCCCACCGCACCCACGGCGCCCGGCGTGCCCGCCGCGTCCGCCGTGCAGGAGGACTGACATGACCGAGCTCCCCGACTTCGAAGCGCTCCGGAACAGCGTCAAGCCCGAGGACTTCGAGCAGGACCCGCTGCCGGGCTGGGCCGGCGTCGGCACCCTGTTCGGCGCCCCCACCACCACCGCCGACCAGGTGGACGTGGGCGAGACGGGCTGGGTGGTGTCCGGCGTGCCCTACGACGCCACCGCCAGCTCCCGCCCGGGCGCCGCGGAGGGGCCGCGGGCGATCCGCCAGGCCAGCCTGGTCTTCTCCAGCTACCTCACCAGCCTCGGCCAGTGGCGGATGCTGGACACCCGCACCGGGCAGACCTTCCGCTACCACGCGCCCAGCGTCGCGGACGCCGGAGACCTGCACATCTACCCGACCGACACGGTGAAGACCTTCCAGGCCGTCGCCGCCGAGAGCCGCCGCCTGAGCTGCAACGCCCCGCGCCTGATCTTCCTCAACGGCGACCACTCCTGCACCTTCCCCACCTTCGCCGGCTTCCGCGCCGGACGGCTCGACCGCGGCGCCGGCCGGGTGGGGTTCATCAACATCGACCACCACTTCGACTTCGGCAACTGGAGCACCCTGCACGGTCCGCTGTACCACGGCTCCAACTCCCGCCGGATCAGCGAGATCCCGGGGATGCGCCCGGAGGACATCGCCTTCGTCGGCGTCGGGGACGTCACCAAGTACGACCAGTTCCGCGGCCTGCTCGACAGCGGCTTCCACGTCGTACCCGGCTCCTCCATCACCCGGGACGGCGCCGCCGCGGCCCTGCGCCCGGTGATCGAGGAGCTCGGCTCGCGCTGCGACACCGTCTACGTCTCCCTCGACATCGACGTGCTCGACAGCGCCGCGGCGACCGGCACCGGACACGTCACCATGGGCGGCATCGGCATCGGCGACCTCCTCGACGTCTACGAGGAGCTGCGGGCGCTGCCCGTCGGCGCCGTCGACATCGCCGAGATCGCGCCCCGCTACGACCCGTCCGGCGGCACCGCGCAGATCGCCGCCCGACTGCTCTTCGAGTTCCTGTTCCGCACCGACGTGGCCCCGGCCGAACTCGCGCCCTGGGCCCCCGGCACCCCCTCCGCACCCCAGGAGCACCGGTGAGATTCACCCCCCACGAAGCGCGGTTCGACTGCACCCCGCTGCTCTCCGACGCCCCCGCCGAGCGCGAGCGGGCACTGGACGCCCTCGCCGCCGAGGCCGTCGAGGTCATCCACCGGACCGGCTGGGCGGTCTTCCGGATCGGCCGGCTGCGGCTCGGGGTCGAGGACAGCCGCCGGCTGTCCACCTCCATCGTCGAACGCGTCCGCACCACGCTGATCGCCCGCGGCGCCCCCGCCCGGATGCGGCTGGAGGTCGACCGGGCGCAGCAGACCTACGTGCCCGAGGGCTGCGCCACCCGGACCCTGCTGCCCCACCACGACGGCCAGCACTGCTCGTACCTGACGCCCAGCCTCCAGGACTTCCCCGACTGGGACCCGGCCCGGCGCACCTACGGCGACTCCGGGTACACCACCACCCCCGCGCACAAGATGTACCAGGGCATCTTCCTGCCCGAGGTCGGCGAGGGGCTGAGCGTCACCACGTACTACGACTGGCTCGGCGTGATCGACGACGTGCTGGAGCGGCGCGGCATCGACCGGGGGCCGGACGCCGCGGCCACCGCGGCGCGCTGGCTCGGCGACAACCTGGCCCGCGGCCTGGAGCGCCAGCCGGAGCACGGCTGCGCCTACCCCTCGGTGGGCGCCATGCTCGGACTGGAGGAGCCGCTCTGGCACGGCCTGTCCTTCCACCACGGCGAGGCCGTGCTGACCAAGGAGGAGCGCCGGCGCTTCCCCGCCGCCGTGCCGCTGGCCCACGGCTGTCCGTGCGGCGAGTGCCGGGGCGAGGCGGCCCGGCTCTTCTGCCACCAGGTGCTCATGGCCACCGGCCTGACCTGGGCGCGGTTCCGCCGCCGCTGGGAGGTGCTCGCCCCGGGCGAGCACTGCGACCTGCTGCTCGGCCACAACCTGACCATGCTGCACGGCGGCCTGGCCGGCGGCGCGGGGCGG
The DNA here is from genome assembly GCF_042677365.1 of Kitasatospora sp. NPDC127116. NCBI lineage: Bacteria > Bacillati > Actinomycetota > Actinomycetes > Kitasatosporales > Streptomycetaceae > Kitasatospora > Kitasatospora sp. NPDC127116. The sequence continues at coordinate 6,094 of NZ_JBHXTL010000093.1, read as the reverse complement.
ATCATCGAGCCGCTCTGCCTGGTCGTGGACGACCCGTCCGGCCCCGAGTACGAGCGCTGGCTGGCCGCCTCCTGGCGGCGCACCCTGCCCGGAGCCCGCTGATGCGGGGGGCCTGCTGATGCGGATCCAGCCGATGCGGGGGACCTGCTGATGCGGGGCGCGCCCGCCACCCTGGCCACCCCGGTCGACCTGCACCTGCACACCCGGCACTCGGACGGCGACGAGGCGCCGGCCGAACTGGCCCGGCGGTGCGTCGAGGCCGGCCTGCGGGTGGCAGCCGTGACGGACCACAACACCCTCGCGGGCGTCGCCGCCTTCGACCGGGCCGCCGGCGGGCGCCTCACCGTGGTACCGGCCTGCGAGATCACCACCAGCTGGCACGGCGAGGAGACCCACTGCCTGGCCTACTTCGTCGACCCCGGCGACGAACCGTTCCGGCAGCGGATCGGGCGCGTCCACGACGCCGAACTGGCCTGGTGGCGCACCTGGACCGACCGGGTGCAGGCCCTCGGGGTGCCGCTCGCCAGGGCCGACGTCGAACGGCGCCTCGGCGGCGACCGGGTCGCCTACGTCAACGACTACCTTGCCCTGCTGCTGGAGGCCGCCGAGGACGACCCCCGGTTCGCGCCGTACCGCGAGGGCGACGACCGCTTCGCCCGCCTCGTCGCCGACTGGTGCCGGCCCGGCCGGCCGCTGCACGTCGAACACCCGGTCAACCCCGACCTGGTGGAGGTGCTGTCCTGGATCGAACAGGCGGGCGGGGTCGCCGTCCTCGCCCACCCCGGCCCGCTCACCGCCGACCTGGACGCCCCGCAGTGCGCGGCGCTGCTGGAGCCGCTGCGCGCGGCCGGCCTGGCCGGGCTGGAGGTGTGGACCAGCTGGCACACCCCGGCCGACAGCGCCCGGCTCGCCGCGGCGGCCGGGCGGCTCGGCCTGGTCGCCACCGCCGGGTCCGACTACCACGGGGTGCGGGTCAAGCCCTGGGCGACCGGCCCCGGCCTGCTGCCCGCGCTCCCCACCGACCCGCTCGCCGTCCTGGACGCCCTGCACGACCGGCGTCCGCCCGTCCACTCGATTCCCAGGTGAGGCTGTGACCACCGTCAACGACCCCCGGACCACCACCGCCGAGCCCGGTGCGCGCGTCGCCTGGCAGCTCGCGCCGGTCGTCGTGCTCCGCCAGGCCGGCTTCCCGATGGAGCTGCTCGCACCCCTGGCGGACCCGGCCGCCGCCGAGGAGGCCCGCGAACTCGTCGCCCACGGGCAGCGGTTGAAGGCGCTGGCCGAGGAGTTCAAGGCCGCCCTGCGCCGGCACCCGGTGCCCGGCGCCGCCCGGCTCTCCTCCCCGGCCGGCTTCCTGCTGCCCGTCCCCGAGCCCGCGCTCGCCGCCGCGGCCGCCGCCGTACCCGCCGAGGCGGCCGCCACCCTGCGCGGCTACCAGGACGCCGCCCGGCACTTCGCCGAGGAGCAGACCCGCTTCGCGGCCCGGCACCAGGACCGCCTCGACCGGGCCGGGGCCGCCGTGGTCGAGGCCTTCGGCGACGAACGCCTGCGGCAGGTCCTGCTGCTCTCCAACGACTCCGCCTACCCCACCTTCGCCGCCTGGCTCGACGGCCACGACGGCACGACCGGCCGGCGCACCCGCAAGATGACCGACCTGCTCACCATGTACCTCCAACGGGTCACCACCAAGAACGAGACCCACTCGCACTTCGGCCCCTTCACCCCCGGCCGCCTCGGCACCGCCCCCGGCATCACCTGGACCGGCGAGCGGGAGCTGGAACGGCACGCGCTGTTCAGCCACTGGGCCGCCGAGAAGCTCGCCCAGAGCGCCGCCGCCGTCCCCGGCCTGCTCGACCACGCCCGGCCCCGGCGCCGCCCGCTGTCCTTCCTGCGCGACGGCCGGATCGACCTGTACGCCTTCACCACCCGCGACGGCCTGGACACCGACTGGGACTTCCAGCACCTCGGCGGGCGGCCGGTGGAACCGTACGAGGCCTGGCTGTGGCAGCACTGCGACGGCGAACGCACCCTGCGCGAACTGCGGCAGGCCTGGCAGGACGAGCTGCCCGGCCCGGTCCCCTTCGACACGGCCCTCGCCGAACTCGCCGACCGCGAATGGGTGGTCGTCGAGTTCGAGATCCCGATCGGCGACCACCGGCCGCTGGCCGCCCTGCGCGAGCAGTTGCTCGCCGCCCCCGCCGAACCGGCCGCCCCGCTGCTCGCCGCGATCGACGGCTTCGAGGCGGACCTGACCCGCTTCGCCCGGCTGCCGCTGCCCGACCGCGCGGCCGCGCTCGCCGCCGGCAAGGCCCGGTTCGAGCAGCTGACCGGCGGCCCCGCCAACCGCAACAGCGGCCTGCACTACGCCGACCGCAGCATCCTGTTCGAGGAGGCCCGCGGCCGGCCCGCCGACCTGACCGTCGGCCCGGACCTCGCCCGCTTCATCACCGACGAACTGTCCATCGTGTACGAGACCGTGCTGGCCGGCCCGCGCCTGCGGATGCGGCGCGAACTGGTCATCCTCACCCGGTGGGTGGCCGAGCGCTTCGGCCCCGGGGTGGAGATCCCGCTGGACGTGCTCTACGCCGAGTTCTTCCGCGACCGGGACGCCATCGCCCGCGAGTGCCTCGCCGTCGAGGCCGAACTCGCCGAACTGGACCGGGCGATCGGCGCCGCCCTGCTCGGCGGGGCCGCGACCGACCCGGACCGCTCCGAGGTCGTGGTGGACCGGGACCGGATGGCGGCCGTCCTCGCCGGCCGGCCCAGCAGCCCGCCGGCCGTCTGCGACCCGGACGTCCTGTTCGCCGCCGCGAGCCGGGAGGACCTGGCCGAGGGCCGGTTCACCGCCGTCATCGGCGACTGCCACGCGGTGCGGGAGGTCATCACCCACACCAGCTTCGGCCCGCTGATCCAGGAGCACACCCCCGAACTGCTCTCCGAGGTGTACCGCGGCTACCAGTCCCTGCTCGCGGACGACGAGGTCCTCGCCAACCTGTCCCGCGGCCACCCCGACAAGTCCTCCACCCAACTCGTCTACCCCTGCCACGACCTGGAGGTCTACGGCCGCTCCGCACAGACCCGCGACCGGGTCCTGCAGCCCTCCCAGCTGTACCTGGTGCTGCGCGGCGACCGGCTGGAACTGCGCGCCCGCGGCGTCGAGGGCCGGCTGCGGCTGATGGCGCCCCCGGCCGGCGGCCCGAGCATCCGGCAGGACCCGCTCTCCCCGTTCGCCTTCCCCCGCCACTTCGGCGGCGCCGGACTGAACGCCCCCCACCTCGCGCACATCCCGCGCATCCGCTGCGGCCGCGTCGTACTGCAGCGCGAGACCTGGCGCATCCCCGCCGAGCGGCTGCGCGACACCACCGCCCTCGGCCGGCCGACCGGCCGGGACGACGCCGCCCGGTTCGTCGCCGCCTGCCGGCTGCGCGCCGAACTCCGGCTGCCCCGGCACGTCTTCGTCAAGGTCCCCGGCGAACCGAAGCCGGTCTACGTCGACTGGGATTCCCCCCTGCTGGTACGGCAGTTGGGCCGGCTGGCCGCCAGGGCCGAAGGCACCCTGGAGATCTCCGAGATGCTGCCCGCCCCCGACCAGCGCTGGCTGGAGGTGGACGGCCACCGGTACACCAGCGAACTGCGCTGCGCCGTCTTCTCTGCGGGGGACGGCGCCGGCGCCTGGGACAGCGCGCCCACCGGGCCGGAATCCCTCCCGGAGCCGCGCGGGTGAGCACCGACACCGCCGTCCGTCCCGCCTCCGGCTACCACCGGGTCATCGGCGCCGCGGCCTCCTCCGCGATCGGCGACGGCATGCGCTTCGCCGCGCTGCCGCTGCTGTCCACCGCGGTGCTGCACGACGCCTTCCAGGTGTCCGCCGTCACCGCCGCGACCACGCTGCCCTGGCTGCTGTTCGCCCTGCCCGCCGGGGCCTACGCCGACCGCTTCGAACGCCGCCTGCTGATGGTCCTCGCCGACCTGCTGCGCGCGGCGGTGCTGGTCCTCACCGTCGTGCTGCTCGCCGCCGACCGGCTGACCTTCTGGCCCCTGCTCACCGCCGCCTTCCTGCTGGGCGTCGGCGAAGTGCTGTTCGACTGCGCGTCCTTCGCCCTGCTGCCGAGCGTCGTCCCCGAGGAACGCCTGGAGTCGGCGAACGGCCGGCTCTTCGCCGTCCAGACGATCGGCCGCGACCTGCTCGGGCAGGTCGTCGGCGGCGTGCTGTTCACCGTGGGCCGGACCGTTCCGCTGCTGATCGACGCGGTCTCCTTCCTGGTCTCCGCGGTGCTGCTGCGCGGCATCCGCGGCCCCGCCCCGGACCCCGAACCCGAACCCGGATCGCTTGCGGAGACGCCCCGCCCCCGCCTGCTGGCGGACATCCGCGAGGGCGTCGCCTTCGTCCTGCGCGATCCACTGCTGCGCGCCCTGACCGTCTCCGCCGGTGTCATCAACGCCGTCTACCTGGGCCAGATCGCCGTCTTCGTCATCCTGGTGCACGACGTGCTGGGGCTTCCGGACTCCGCGTACGGGGCGCTGCTCGCCGCCGGGGCCGTCGGCGGCGTGATCGGCAGCACGGTCGCGAGCCGGCTGACCACGGCGATCGGCCGGGTCCCCGCACTGGTCGGCGGCCTGGCCACGATGGGCGTCGCCGGCCTGGCGGTGGGCGCGACCGACCGGGTGTGGGTGGTGTCCGCCGCCTACTGCGCCACCGGCTTCGCCCTGATGGTCTGGAACGTCGTCGCCGTCTCGCTGCGCCAGACGATCATCCCGGACCGGATGCTCGGCCGGGCCACCGGCGTCTACCGGCTCTTCGCCTGGGGCACGATGCCCCTCGGCGCGCTGGTCTTCGGCCGGGTGAGCGCCTCCGCCGGGCCGCGCGCCGCCTTCGCCCTCGGCGGCGTGGTCACCCTGCTGACCTGCCTGCCGATCGCCTACGCCCTGCTGAAGGACAGCAGGGTGACCGACCGTCGCAAGACTCCCGAGGATGCGCAATGAGCGAGCGTTTCGCCGTACTGGACCGACTGGCCGAACAGTGGGGCCTGAGCGGCCTCGAACTCGTCGGCAAGGGACTGGAGTTCACCGTCTTCCGGGCCCGGGGCCGGGACGGCGCACCGGTCGCCGTACGGCTCGCGCACCGGCGGTTCGACTCCAACGCCAACGACCCGTACGTGGACACCCGCGCCCTGCTCGTCCAGGAGCACGCCATCGCCCGGCACCTCGCCGAGCACGGCCTGCCCGTCGCCCGGGCCCGGGACCTGGTCCTCGCCGACGACCCGAACTCCCCCGACGTGCTGCTCTCCGACTACGTCGACGACGACGGCTCCCCGCTCGACTCCCACGCCCTCGGACAACTCCTCGCCCGGCTCCACCAGGTGCCCCCGCCGCGGCTGCGTCCCGTCGCCGCCGAGGGCGGCAGCACGACCGACGTCCTCACCACCCGGATAGGCCGCCGCTGGGCCGAACTCGCCCGCCGCGTCGACGACCTGCCCGAGCCCCCGGCCGCCGACCTCCTGGCCCGCCACCTCTCCTCCCTCACCGGGACCAGCCTGCTCCACCTCGACGTCCGCAGCTCCAACATCCGCCGCAGCCGGGGCCGCACCACCGCCCTCCTCGACTGGTCGAACGCCCTGCTCGGCACCCCCGCCCTGGAGTTCGGCCGCCTCGCCGAGTACGCCCGCTACCCGGAGAACGACCTCGACCCGGCCGCCCTGCGCGCCGGCTACGCCACCGTCGCCCCCGTCCCCGACGAGGACGACCCCTGCCTCCTCGCCTGCCGCCTGGACGCCGCCCTGATGCTCGCCCTGGTCTTCCTCTCCGAAGCCCCCGACGCCACCCGCGGCCCCACCGCCGCCACCCACGCCCGCGACCTGGCGCTGCGCCTCACCGCCCTGTAGCGGCCGAACGGGGCCCCGAACACCCGGATCACCCGCTCGCACCCGCCTGTCGGGGTCGTCCACGACCACAGCCGCAGTAACGCCGCGCGGTGCACCGACCCCATGGTAGTGGGGGAGCCAGAGGCGGGGGACGGTCCAACGGCGCGCGTGGTCGGGAAAGACAGGATCATAATAAAAAAAAACAACCCACCAAAAACAAAACCAACACGGAA
>NZ_JBHXTL010000092.1:17246-41839 GCF_042677365.1 Kitasatospora sp. NPDC127116 | reverse complement strand
CACGGAAAGGACACCGCGGGCCAGCGCACCGCCGCCCACGCGTCAAGACCGACGGCCATGACGGCGTCGGCGGACACCGGCACATCATGTCCGCCCGGCCCCATCCGCCCGCTACCGGAGCCGCCGCAGGCGGGAGTTGGCGATGTTGCGGGTGCGCCGGGTGCGGCCGTTCTCGGCGAGCAGGCCCAGCGCGGCCCGGTCGGTCGACTCCTCGGCGAGGCGTCCCTGGAGCCAGTTCTCCGCCGCGAGCAGCTGCTCCTCCTCCCACGGCTCGTCCAGGGCCGTCGCCCGCAGCAGCGCCCAGTCCCGCAGGCGCCGGGCGGCGAACGCGTCGGCCGCCACTGCGCCCGCCAGCTCCCGCCGCCAGGCCGGGAAGCCCGGCTCCGTCAGCAGTTCCGCCGCGCGCCGGTCCAGGTACTCGCAGACCGCGCAGCTCGCCATCGGGCGCTCGGGGTCGGTGAGCACCCGGGCCGCGAGGGCGGCCGCGTCCTCGGGAGCCACGTCCGCGAAGGCCCGGCGGTACCGTGCGAACCGTACGTGCTCGTCCGGCTCGAAGCCTTCCGCACCGGCCGCTGCTGTCTCGGTCACCGGGGTTCCCTCTTCCGTCCTGTCGTGGCCGCTTGCCCGCCCGATGGTCGCACGGCCGGTGGAGGGCGGGTCCGGCGCTGCCGTCGGCGGCCTCCTTGACTTCAAGTCGGCTTGAGTTTCTAGCCTTCACCCGATCGATCGTCGGGCGACAGGAGAGAGCGCATGATTCTCGTGACCGGGGCCACCGGCAACATCGGACGTTCCCTGCTGGAGGAGCTGCGGGCCCGCGGGGCCGGCCCCCTGCGGGGCCTCACCCGGGACGGCGCCCGGGCCCGGTTCCCCGAGGGCGTGGAGGTGCGCGAGGGCGACCTCGCCGACCCGGCCTCCCTGGCGCCCGCCCTCGACGGGGTGCGCTCGCTGTTCCTGGTGTCGCGGATCGGCTCCGATGCCGGGGTCCTCGACGCCGCCAGCCGCGCCGGCGTCGAGCACGTGGTGCTGGTGTCGTCCGTCACCGTCCAGACGCATCCGCACCTGGGCCCCGCCCGGGAGAACGCGGACGTCGAGCGGCTGGTCATGGACAGCGGCATGGCGTGGACGGTCCTGCGGCCCACCCAGTTCGCCTCCAACGCCCTGTGGTGGGCGCCGGCGATCCGCGAGCGGGGGACGGTCCGCGTGCCGTACGCGGACACCGGACTGCCCACGATCCACCCCGCGGACATCGCGGCGGTGGCGCGGGTGGCGCTGACCGGGCCCGGCCACCGGGGACGGGTGTACGCGCTGACCGGGCCGGAGCGGGTGACGGCCCGCCAGCAGGTGGCGGCCATCGCGGCGGCCCTCGGGCGGACGGTGCCCCTCGCGGTGATCGGCCGGGAGGAGGCCCGGCGGGAGCTGGCCGAGGCCCTGGGAGCCGAGGCGGCGGACGCGGTGCTCGACCTGACGGGCGGGGACGTCAACGACGGCCTGCTGGAGGTCCGCGACACCGTCGAGCGGGTCACCGGATCCCCCGCCAGGCCGTTCCACCACTGGGTCGCCGAGAACGTCGCCGCCTTCCGCTGACGAGCCCCCCGCCCAGGCCGGGCACGCCCCGCCGTACCCCCATTCCGTGAACAGCGTGAATGGTCGTCGCCGGGAGCACAGCGCCCCGCACCGCCGCCCGCCGCACCGTTTCGCCGCCCGGCCGTTCCGCGGCTCGGCCGGGTGCTCAAGGGCCGCTGGAGGCCAGGTCGAGACGGGTGGTCCGGGGCGGCCCCGGTGTGTTCTGGTGGAGGGCGGAGGGCGCGCGCGGGGGCGTAGACGCTGGCGCATGGAGCTGAGTGCGGAGGCTATGGTTCGCCGGCCCGGAGTGGCCTTGACTGGTGGACACGAGGACGGACGCGCGGGGTTCACGGAACCCGGCCGGTCCGACGATCCGAACAGGCTCCTACTCCGAGTGAGGGTGATTGTGATGGCTGGTGTGGTGGATCTCGCGGTCGAGTCCGGTGTGGTGCTGGTGGTCGGTGGGACGGGGAAGACGGGTCGTCGGGTGGCGGACCGGCTGGCGGCGCGGGGTTTCGGGGTGCGGGTGGGGTCGCGTTCGGGTGCGGTGCCGTTCGACTGGCACGACGAGGGGACGTGGGAGGGGGCGTTGGAGGGGGTGAGTGCGGCGTATCTGACGTACTACCCGGATCTGGCGTTCCCGGGTGCGGTGGAGGCGGTGGGGGCGTTCTCGCGGCTGGCGGCGGAGCGCGGGGTGGGTCGGTTGGTGCTGTTGTCGGGGCGTGGTGAGGAGGCCGCGGAGGCGGGGGAGAAGGCGGTGATGGAGTCGGGGGCCGCGTGGACGGTGGTGCGGTGCGCGTGGTTCAACCAGAACTTCAGTGAGTCGTTCTTCCTGGAGCCGGTGCTGGCGGGGGAGTTGGCGTTGCCGGTGGGTGGGGCGGTGGAGCCGTTCGTGGACGTGGAGGACATCGCGGACGTGGCGGTGGCGGCGTTGACGGAGGCGGGGCACGCGGGGGAGGTGTACGAGTTGACGGGGCCGCGGCTGCTGTCGTTCGCGGACGTGGCGGTGGAGTTGTCGGGGGCGACGGGGCGTGAGGTGCGGTTCGAGGCGGTTTCGGAGGAGGCGTACCGGGGGGTGCTGGAGGCGGCGGGGCTGCCGGCGGACTTCGCGGAGCTGTTCTCGGTGATCCTGGACGGCCGCAACGCCTCGCTGGGCGACGGTGTGCGGCGGGCGCTGGGGCGTGAGCCGCGGGACTTCGCCGACTACGCCCGCGAGGCCGCCGCCTCCGGCGTGTGGAACGCGTGAGCCGACCCGTCCGGGCGGCTCCGACCGGCCGCCTGCGGGCGGGCGTTGGTCGATAATCCGAACGGACTCTGGAGGTCTGGTCATGACGGACGGTACGACGATCTGGTCGACCGAGCACGGGCTCCGCGCCCTGCCCGAGCAGCTCAAGGGCTTCGGCCTGATGCACGTCGCGATGCGCCGGGACGCGGCACGGCTGACCGCCGTGGCGCAGCGCGGCACGGCGGGCTCCTCCGCGGCGCTCGCGGAGTGGTTCGGGCGGCTGCGCTCGGTGATCGACTGGCACCACCACAGCGAGGACGAGATCCTCTGGCCGTACCTGCGCGGCCGGGTGGCGGGCTTCGACGGCAGCGGGGTCCTGGAGGAGGACCACGAGGCGCTGGACGCCTCGATGCGGCGGGTGGCCGGGGTGCTGGGCTCCGGCCTGCGGGCCGAACTCCCCGAGGCGGCCCGGGCGTTCGAGAGCCTGGTGCGCGAGCACCTGCGGCACGAGGAGCCGGTGGTCTTCCCGGCGCTGGCCGGCCTGCCGGTGGACGAGTACCTGCGGGTCGAGCGCCGGATCATCGGGAGCGCGCCGACCCAGGTGATGACCTACCTCCAGCCCTGGATGTTCGACGGCGCCGACGCGGCCTCGGTCCGGGCGGTCTCGGCGACCATCCCGGCCCCGGTGCGGCTGCTCGGGCGGACGGTCCTGGACCGGCGGTACCGGCGCGGCCTGGACCCGGTGCTCTGAGGAGACCGGGAATCTCGCCCCCCGGCCCCGGCCCCGGCCCCGGCCCCGGGCGCGGCGCCGCGGCACGCGGCACGCGACACGTGCCCTGCCGGGGAACGGGGTTCCGGTTGTCGCGGTTTCGTTGCGCGGCCCGCCGCACGGTGGGCGGTGTCGAGTGTTCCACGTTCGCCGGCGCCGCACCGCGCGGAGCCGGAAGAGTGAGAGGGTCCTGAGATGCGTTCGGATCAGACCGCGGTTCCGCTGTCGTACACGGCACCGTCGGCCATCGGGGGTGCGGGGGTGGGGAGTTCCGTGCAGAGCGTCGGACAGAGCCGGGCCGCGGGTCCGCTGCTGGTGGGTGCCACCGTCGCGATGGGCCTGATGGCCGGGCTGTTCTTCGCCTTCGACGTGTCGGTGATGCCGGGCCTGGCGGCCGGGGACGACCGTACCTACGTGACGGCGATGCAGCACATCAACAAGTCGATCGAGAACGGGCTGTTCGGCCTGGTCTTCGTCGGCGCCTTCGCGGCGACCGGCCTGGCGGCCTGGCTGCTGCACAAGGCCGGCCGGCGCCGGGCGGCGCTGTGGGCGGCCCTGGCGACGGCGCTGTACGTGGTGGCGCTGATCGTCACCATGGGCGTCAACATCCCGCTCAACAACGAACTGGCGGCGGCCGGCGACCCGTCGCAGATCCACGACTTCGCCGCCGTGCGGGCCAGGTTCGCGGACAGCTGGGTGCCGGCGAACATGCTCCGCACGGCGCTCTGCACCGGGGGTCTGCTCGCCCTGACCCGCTCCCTGGTGCTGAACGGCCGCGGCGTCCGCTGAGCCACGCCCGTCCCGCGTACCGCCGCTGTGCCCGTCCGCCTCGTGCGGGCGGGCACACGCGCGTTCCCGGGCCGTGTGCGCGCCCCTGCCCGCGGGCCGTCGGACCCGGTCGGTGCGCGGGGGCGTGCGCCGGTGCGCCGGGTCGGTGCGTTCTCCCAATTCAGTTGGTGGGACCCCGAGTTGGCGAACCGGCCGGATGTGGTGGAGCATAGGCCGGGCCCGGTCTGTTGCGGTGCGCTTGCGCCGCGGCCGAGGCGCCGTTCGACTGCTGGGGGAGGAGGCGGTTCCGGTGAATCCGGCGGAACGTCCGTTTCTGGTCCGGGGGAAGGCGGTCCCCCTGGCCAGATACCTGGCGGAGGCGGACATCGAGGGCCTGGTGGCCTGCTCGTGCATCGGGAACGAAGTCAGCATCGACCTCGCGGACACCAGGATCCTGGTGAGCCTGGTCGACGTCGCCGACGTGGTGCGGCTCAACTTCGACATGGTCCAGGACGGCCCGGCCAAGCCCCGTTCCTGGTCGCGCCGGCTGCCCGCCGGCACCGGCCCGCGCGAGATCGCGTCCCGGATAGCGCTGGACGTGCGGGCCCTGGAACGCGAACTCGCGCCGCTGCGGCTGCGCCCGCCCCGGGCGACGCCGACGGTGACGCCGCCGCGGCAGCACCGTCCGGGCTGACCACCCGGCGGGCGGGAACCGGCCCGGGTCGGGGGGCGGAGGCGCTGCCGGGCCCGGGCTCCGCGCTGTCCCGGCCGGGCCGGCGGCCCCGTGGGGAGCGGAAGTCGCCTCCGGCCATCCGGAGTTCGTCCTCCCACTTGTCGCGCGTAGAAACGTTCTTCCGCCGTACGTCTGGCCGTTGCCCGATGCGCCCGGTAGGGATCTGGTGGCGCTGTTAGAACCGCAGCGCCCGACCTTTCTTGTCCGTGGTCACACCGCCGGGCCACGAGCCCGGGCGGTGGTCAGGAGGAAGCCTCATGCGGAGCACCTTGAACCCCCGGATCACCCAGAGTGCGGCGCGAGTGCGGCGCCGGACGCCGGCGGCGGTCTCCGCCGCGGCCGTGGTGGCGGCGCTGGTGGCGCTGCCCGGCGGCGTTGCGCAGGCGGCGTCGCCCGACATCGTGATCAGCCAGGTGTACGGCGGTGGCGGCAACTCCGGTGCCCCGTACGCCAACGACTTCGTCGAGCTGTACAACCGCGGCACCACGCCGGTGTCGGTCACGGGCTGGACGGTGCAGTACGCCTCGGCCACCGGGTCCAGCTGGTCGCGGACCACCCTCTCCGGGACGATCGCGCCCGGCCACTACTTCCTCGTCCAGGAGGCCGCCGGGGCCGGAACCGGCGCCGCGCTGCCGACGGCGGACGCCACCGGCACGATCGCGATGTCCGCGACCTCCGGCAAGATCGCCCTCGTCACCAACGGCACGGCGCTGACCTGCTCCACCGGCTGCGCGACCCAGTCCGGGGTGAAGGACTTCGTCGGTTACGGCAGCGGCGCCGGCTCCGCCGAGGGCTCGCCGACCGGCAACCTGTCGAACGGCACCGCGGCCCTGCGCGCGGGCGGCGGCGCCACCGACACCGACAACAACGCGACGGACTTCGTGATCGGCTCGCCCGCGCCGCGCAACTCCTCCACCGGCGGGGGCGGAAACCCCGGCGGCACCCGCATCCACGACATCCAGGGCGCCGCCCGGGTCTCCCCGCTGGCCGGCAGCGCGGTCAGCGCCGTGCCCGGCGTGGTGACGGCCGTCGGCCCCAACGGCTTCTGGTACCAGGACCCGCAGCCCGACAACGACCCCGGCACCAGCGAGGGCGTCTACGTCTACACCTCCGGCGCGCCCTCGGTCGCGGTCGGGGACTCGGTCACGGTGAGTGCGACCGTCAGCCAGTTCCGCCCGGGCGGCACCGGCGGCACCACCAACCTGTCGATCACCGAACTGACCGCGCCCGCCGTCACGGTGGTCGCCCACAACGCGCCGCTGCCCGCCGCCACCCTGGTCGGCCAGGGCGGGCGGGTGCCCCCGTCCGCGGTCATCTCCGGCGTCACCTCCGGCGACGTCGAGACCGCGGGGAACTACCAGCCCGCCACCGACGGCCTGGACTTCTGGGAGTCCCTGGAGGGCATGCGGGTCGAGATCGACGACGCGGCCGTGGTCGGCCCGACCAACAAGTACGGCGAGCTCTCCGTCGTCCCGCAGGGCAGCGGCACCCGCACCAACCGGGGCGGCATCCTGCTGCAGGCGAACGACGGCAACCCGGAGCGGGTCGTCCTCGGGAAGGCGCTCGCCCCCACCCCGACCGCCAACGTCGGCGACACCCTGACCGGCGCCACCGTCGGCGTGCTCGACTACGCCTTCGGCAACTTCACGCTCCAGGTCACCGCGACCCCGACGGTCACCCCCGGCACCACCACCCCCGAGGTCACCGCCGCGCCGACGGCCGGCCAGCTCGCCGTCGCGACCTTCAACGTGGAGAACCTCGCCCCGTCCGACCCGCAGAGCAAGTTCGACGGCCTCGCGGCGGGCATCGTCACCAACCTGCGCTCGCCCGACCTGGTCGCCCTGGAGGAGATCCAGGACAACAGCGGCGCCACCAGCGACGGCACGGTGAGCGCCACCCAGACCCTGGCCAAGCTCACCGCGGCCGTCACCGCGGCCGGCGGGCCCTCCTACTCCTACCGCGAGATCGACCCGGTGGACGGCCAGGACGGCGGGCAGCCCGGCGGCAACATCCGCCAGGTGTTCCTGTACCGCACCGACCGCGGCCTCTCCTTCACCGACCGCCCCGGCGCCGGCTCCACCACCGCCGACTCCGTGGTGAACGCGGGCGGCACGCCGCAGCTGGCCTACTCGCCCGGACGGATCGACCCCGCCAACGCGGCGTTCAACTCCAGCCGCAAGCCGCTGGCCGGCGAGTTCCGCTGGAACGGCAAGCCGGTCTTCGTGATCGCCAACCACTTCAACTCCAAGGGCGGCGACCAGCCCCTCTTCGGCCGCTACCAGCAGCCGGCCCACCCCTCGGAGAGCCAGCGCCACGACCAGGCGACCGTGGTGAAGGACTTCACCGACCGGATCCTGGCCGTGGACCCGAAGGCCTCGGTCATCGTGCTCGGCGACCTCAACGACTTCGAGTTCTCGCAGACCGCCGACATCCTCACCGCCGGCGGCTCGCTCACCGACCTGCCGCGCACCCTGCCGCTGCCCGAGCGCTACACCTACGTGTACGAGGGCAACTCGCAGGTGCTGGACCACATCCTGATCTCCGGCGCGCTCGCGGCCACCGCGTACAGCTACGACATCGTGCACATCAACAGCGAGTTCAGCACGCAGCTCAGCGACCACGACCCGCAGGTGGTGCGCATCCCGCTGCCGTAGCGGGCCCGACGAACGGTGCCGGTCTCCCCGAACCGCGGGGAGACCGGCACCGTTCGTGGGGGCGGGAACGCTAGCCGAGCAGCAGGAACTTGGTGGACGGGGTGTTCCGGTAGGTGCTGCAGTCGGTGTTCTGGGTGGTCGTGCTGTACGTGAAGCCGTAGGGGACGTCACAGGCCCAGAGGCCGCTGTACGGCTTGCGGAGGTGGAAGGCGTTGGACTGGCCGCCGCCCGTGGTGAGGTTGCAGGCGGTGCCCCAGACGAGGTAGTCGTAGGTGAACTCCGGGGTGCCCACGCAGGCGACCAGGCCGTCGACCGGCTTGCGCAGGTGGTACTGGTTGGACTGCACGCCGCTGATCTGGCTGCAGGCGAGACCCCAGGTGATGTTGTCGTAGACGAAGCCGGGCGTGCTCCGACAGGCCGTCAGGCCGTCGTACGGGGTCCGCAGGTGGAACTGCGGCGAGTTCCAGCTGCCGCCGCCGCTGCAGCTGCGGTTCATCGACACCTGGTCGTAGACGTACCCGGCCGGGACCTCGCAGGCCCAGGAGCCGTCGAGGCCGGTGGTGGTGGCCTTCGCGGGGGTCGCGGCGACCGCGCCCGAGAGCAGGAGGGCGAGGGCGGCCAGTGCGGCGAGCAGCAGGCGGGCGAAGCGGGTGTGCGCGTGTGCGGTGGGCATGGTTCTCCCAGGGTCGTGGCCGGACACGGGGTCCGGCGCGGGAACAACGGGACATGCGGTACCGTGCGGGCCGACAACGGGAGTTGCGGCCCGCCGAAGGTTTTAGCACGGTGTCGTCACGGCCGCCTCACGAACCGCTCAACTCGGGTGGATGTTGTGAAGGCCCGGCCGGAACCCCGCCCCGACCGGAACCCCGCCCCGGCCCCTTGAGTGCCAGGGGCCGGGGCGGGGCTCCGTCGGGTGCCGGTCCGGTCGAACGGCACGCCAGGACCCGTCTCAGCGCGTGACCACCCAGGACAGGCTCGCGGTCAGCTTCGCGCGCAGCGCCGGGTCCGCGACGGCTGGGGTCGGGTCGGCGGCGACGGCGGTGAGGGTGTGCGGCCGGGAGCGCGGCCCGGTCAGCTTGAGCTCGGCCAGGTCCAGCGCGGTGCGGCCGCTCAGCCGGGGCAGCTCGCGCCCGTCCAGGTACCAGCGGAGCCGGGTGGCGGGCACCGGCAGGTCGACGGTGAGGCGGTCCGCGGGGGTGAGCCGGCTGCCGCCGGGGGTGGGGCTGGTGAGCGGGGTGGCGTGGCGGTAGAAGCCCGCGATCATCGCTTCACGCCCGGGCAGGTTGAACTCGCGTCCGAGCGAGCGCATGATCGAGTTCTCGGTCGGCCGGTAGAGCCCGGTGGGGTAGTAGCCGCCGCCCTCGTACGTGCCGACCGTGCCGCCGTCCGGCGAGGCCTGCCCCAGCCAGCGCGACCACTTGGTGCCCTGGCCGCGCATCCGGTCGGCGGTCAGGGTGCTGATGTTGGCCTCGGCGGGTTCGTCGCCCTGGTACGTCCCCTGGCCGTCGTAGGCGTACTCGTCGGCCAGCTTGCCCAGCGAGTGCCCGGTCTCGTGCACCGCGATCTGCCCGGACTTCGCGTTGCCGCCCGCCACGGTGGCGATGCCCTCGTAGCCGACCGAGGACTTGACGTCGTTGTAGCCGGCGCCGCCGTACTTGGCGGTGTTGGCCACCACGAGCACCAGGTCCGCCTGCGGGGCCTTCGCCGCGTACGACTCGACGGCCTTCTCGTCCACGCAGAGCAGCCGCTCCACGCCGTCGCACCAGAAGTACGAGCCCAGCGCGGTGTGCCGCACCGTCGCCCGGTCCGGGTCCCCGGTCACGCCCGACTCGGGGGAAACGGCGTTCACCGCCCAGACGTTGAACAGTGAGCGGTAGGTGGCGTAGGGCTCGACGGAGGTCATCTCGCGCCACTTCTGGTCCGCGTCCGCACGGAACTTGTCCTGCTCCTGCGCCGTGTACCCGTCGCCGATCACCACCACGTCCAGCTTGGTGGCCGGTTCGCCGTTGTGGACCAGTGCCGTGACCTCGCCGTCCCCCTGCACGGGTGCCAGGCCCTGGGGGTGGCCGGCGAGGTAGGGGGAGGCGGCCGGGGCCTGGGCGCGGGAGATGCCGCCGTCCTCGGCGAACACCTCCACCTGACGGGTCGGCGGGGTGCCGTCCGCGGGGCGGCTCCAGGCCGGTGCGGCCCCCAGCACCGTTCCGGCGAGTACGGTGGCGAGCAGGGCGGTGGTGGTCCTGAGGGTGGTGCGGTGCACGGGTGTCCTTCCGGAGGTGCGGTCTGTGGCCTGCCCCCTTCCCATGTCGATAACCTGACAATCATTTGTCATGCTGGATAGTCGGCCGAGCGATGGAGGTGCTCGCGTTCGTCCGCGTCGGTGAACTCGACCTCGAAGGACAGGCCCGCCTCCGCCAGCGCCGCGAGAAGGACGTCGATCCGGTCGGGGTCCACGAACCCGGTGAACGTCACGGGCTCCAGCGGCAGCAGCTCCAGCTCGGCGAACGCGTTCTCCACCTCGAACTCGGTCCACCCCGACCGCCGGACCCGCCACCCGGCGGCGTGGAAGCGCGCGGCCGCCCGTCCCGCGTCCGCCGCCGAGGGCAGCGATCCCCGGACGTTGTCGGCGAGTTCGATGCGGGCCAGGGCGGCGGCGTCCAGGCGCGGCCCGCCCGTTCCGGCGGAGGAGAAGTCCATGCCGGACGGTACCAGCCCGGTGGGAACGCCGCTCCGGGGCGGGACGCGGGGGGCGGGTCCGCGCGGAGGACGTCACCGGCGCTGGGGGCCGGCCGCCTTCGGACTCGTGCACAGCGCGTCGTCGACCAGCCTGTTCTCCGCCTCCGCCACCCGCAGGACGTCCCCGTCGGTGGCGGCCTGGACGCCCGACAGCGAGACCGTGACGCTGCGCCGGCCGTCGGCGGTGACGCCGGCGGTGCTGATCCACCCGGCGTCACCGCCCTCGTGGCCCCAGTACTCCCCGCCGCAGGACAGCCGGCGCGAGAAGATCCCCAGCCCGGCCCGGGCGCCCGGCATGAACCGCTCGAACTTCTCGCCGACCTCGACGGTCCGGGTCATCTCCGCCAGCTGCGCCGGTGCCAGGAGCCGGCCGCCGAGCAGGGCGCCGAAGAACCGGTCGAGGTCGGCGGTGGTGGAGACGAGCCCGGCCTCGCCGTTGGTGCCCGAGCCGACCTGCTCGGTGACGTCCACGAGCGGCTCGCCGGCCGCGAACCTCTGGTAGGTCTCGGCGTGCGGCCGGGGCAGGATGGGGGACGTACCCGGGTGGAAGGTGTGATCGAGTCCGAGCGGCCGGACGATCCGGTCCCCGACCTCCTCGTGCCAGGGACGCCCGGTGACCCGCTCGATGATCATCCCCAGCAGGACGTAACCGGTGTTGCTGTAGTTCCAGCCCGTGTCGGGGTCGAAGTCCGGGCCGTGGGCCATCGCCCGGGCGACGATCTGCTCGGGTGTGTACGCGTCCGACCGGTGCTGCCGGAAGTCCTCCGCCGAGGTGTAGTCCGGGTAGTCGTCATGGATGCCGCTGGTGTGCCGGAGCAGCTGGCGGACAGTGATCGCGCGACCGTCGTTGCCGTTTCCGGACACCACGCCGGGCAGCCACCGATCGACCGGGTCGTCCAGGGAGAGCCTGTTCTCGCCGGCGAGCTGCAGGGTCACGGTGGCCACGAACGTCTTGGTGATGCTGGCGATCCTGAAGTAGCCGTTCCGGGGCACCGGCTGGCGTCCCGTCAGATCGGCGACGCCGCCGACGACGGTCAGGTTCCGGCCGTCGGAGGTGACCACGCGGGCCTGGACTCCGGTGGCGCCGACCGCGGTGAGCGCGTCGGCGTCGCGCTGGAGCCGGATCCGGAGCCGGTCGTCGTACTGCGGGGCGGCCGGCGCCGCGGGCGCGCCGGTGGAGAGGGTCACGGCCGCGACGGCGGCCAGCGTGACGTTCCGTCGGACGGATCGGTGGCGCCGCCGCGGGGCACGCATCGGTGAAGTCGTCATGGGCGCTGACGCTAGGTCGGGGTGGGGAGGCCGGACGATACCGCTCACCCGTCATAAAAGAGGGTAGTGGGCTGTAATGCCCGGCCCGGCCCCCATGGTCCAGACTGGTGCGGATGAAGCACCATGGGGCCGGTCGGCTTTCGGAGATGTGGCGCGGTCTGGGCTACCTGTTGGGGAGCCTGCTCACCGCTGCGGTCGCCGTGCTGGCGCTGCCCGTACTCGCCGTCCCGGTCACGGCCCGCTCCTGGGCGTCCTGGCACCGCCGCCGAGCCGACCGGCTGCTGGGCTCTCCGCGCTCCGGCCCGGTCCGGGTCGGCCCGTGGCGACTCCTCGGCTGGCTCTGCGCCTGCACCGTGACCGCCCTGGCGTTCGGCCTCGTCCTGCTGTTGTGCGCGGGCAACGCCGTGACCACGGCCGTCACGGTGCCCCTGTGGTGGGCGCTGCCCGCCGGCACCCGCGCGGGCGGCTTCGCCGCCGGTGTCCCCCTGACCGGGTGGGGCACGGCGCTGACCCTCGGGACCGCACAAGCCGTCGCCTTCGCGGCCCTGACCTACTGGCTGGCTCCCCGGCTGGCCCGCCTGCACGCCCGGACCTGCGTCGCGCTGCTGTCCCCCTCGACCGCCGCGCGGCTGGCACAACGGGTGGAGACCCTGACCGAGACACGGGTGCACGCCATGAACGCGCACGGCGCGGAACTCCGCCGGATCGAACGCGACCTGCACGACGGCACCCAGGCCCGGCTGGTGGCCATCGCGATGCGGCTGGGCGTGGCCCGTGAGCTGCTGAGCGACGACCCCGGGCTGGTGGCCGGGCTCCTGGAGGAGGCGCACGAGAACACCGAGGAGGCCATGACGGAGCTGAGAGCGGTGATCCGGACGATATACCCGCCGATCCTCGCCGACCGCGGCCTCGCCGGGGCGCTGACCGCGCTGGCGTCCCGCTCGGCGATCGACACCACCCTCGACATCGGCTCCGGTGGCTCCGGCGACCTCGACACGGTCCCCGCCGCGGTCGAGGCCGTCGCCTACTTCACGATCGCCGAGGCGCTCACCAACGCCGCCAAGCACAGCCGGGCCACCCGGACCGCCGTCCGCGTCGCACGCGACGGCGACCGGCTGGCGATCGAGGTCACCGACGACGGCGTCGGCGGCGCCGACGAGACGCTGGGCACCGGCATCACCGGAATCCGCCACCGCGTCCTGGCGCTCGACGGCACCGTCCACCTGCACAGCCCCGGCGGCGGCCCGACCACGATCACCGTGAGCCTGCCGTGCGCGTCGTGATCGCCGAGGACAACGTCCTGCTGGCCAACGGGCTGGAACTCCTGCTGACCGCCAAGGGCTTCGAGGTCGCCGCGATCACCCCGGACGCCCCCGGCTTCCTCGCCGCCGTCACCGAGCACCGCCCGGACGTCGCCATCGTCGACGTACGGCTGCCGCCCGGGTTCCGCGACGAAGGCATCCACGCCGCGATCCGCGCCCGCCGCCTACACCCCGGCCTGCCCGTGCTCGTCCTCTCCCAGTACGTCGAGCAGCAGTACGCCGGCGAGCTGGTCTCCGACGGCCGCGGCGGCGTCGGCTACCTCCTCAAGGACCGGGTGAGCCGGGTGAGCGAGTTCACCGACGCACTGCGGCGGGTCGCCGCCGGCGGCACCGTCATGGACCCCGAGGTGATCGGCCAGCTCCTCACCCGGCCCGCCCGCGACCCGATCGCCGCCCTCACGCCGCGCGAACGCGAGGTCCTCGCCCTGATGGCCGAAGGAAAGGACAACACCACCATCGCCACCCGGCTCGTCATCACCGACAACGCCGTCCACAAGCACATCGGC
The DNA here is from genome assembly GCF_042677365.1 of Kitasatospora sp. NPDC127116. Lineage (NCBI taxonomy): Bacteria > Bacillati > Actinomycetota > Actinomycetes > Kitasatosporales > Streptomycetaceae > Kitasatospora > Kitasatospora sp. NPDC127116. The sequence continues at coordinate 28,297 of NZ_JBHXTL010000092.1, read as the reverse complement.
CACATCTTCGCCAAACTCGGCCTCTCGCCGGCCGACAGCGGCCACCGCCGCGTCCTCGCCGTCCTCACCTACCTCAGCCGCCGCTGAGGAACCCGGCCGGTCGGCCCGCCGCCCGCAGGTCGTCCCGCACTCCGCCCCGCCTGTCGGCCCGGTGGAACGCCCACGCGGAACGCCCGGCCGGGAAGCCCGGCCGAGCGCTCCGCTCAGGTGTGCGGGTCGGGGTCAGAACTGGGTGCTGACCGTGACGCCGCTGAAGTCGGTGACGGCGTACAGGCTGAGGTACCGGTAGCCGGCGGTGGGGTTGGTGACGGTGAGGGACTGGGTGGTGCCGGTGCCGGTGGAGGAGGCGGTGAAGGCCTTCGGCGAGGCCCAGGTGTCCGCGTTGTAGTAGAGGTGCGCGGTGCCGGTGCCGCCGGAGGTGGTGACCTTCAGCGTGGTCGTTCCGGCCGGCAGGTAGACGTACAGGTAGTCGAGGTTGCCGGCGGTCGCGGCGCGGCCGCCGCGGGAGCAGTTCCGGCCCATCGCGTCGGCGCGCTGCTCGGTGCAGGCCGGCAGGACGACCGGGGCGGTGGTCACGGTGACGGTGGCCGGGGTGGTGGAGATCCGGCCGGTGTCGTCGGTGGTGGTCAGGGCGACGGTGTAGCTGCCGGCCGCCGCGTAGGTGTGGCTCGGGTTGCGCTCGTCCGAGGAGGTGCCGTCGCCGAAGGTCCAGTGCCAGGCGGTGATCCGGCCGGAACTGGTCTGCACCGACCGGTCGTTCACGCTGACGGTCGCGCCGTTCACCGAGGTGTCGAACAGGGCGGTCGGGCCGGGGTTGTAGCAGGCGCCGCCGGCGCAGGCGTCGAGCCAGGCGTCGAAGTCGGCGTCGTAGGAGGTGCCGAGGCCGTTGTAGACCGCGTAGCCGCCGGGGTAGTCACCGACGCGGAACCGGGCCAGCATGGCCTGGACGTCGGCCGGGTGCTTCTCCACCATGTACCGGGTGGCCAGGTAGCCCCACGGGTAGACGCGGGTCGAGTCCGAGTTGCCGGGGGTGCTCTGGAAGAGGGTGCTGAGCTTGTAGGTGTGCTTGGCGGCCTGGGCCATCGCGTCGGTGTCGGTGGCGCCGCGGTAGCTGTGCGAGACGTACTCGGCGAGGCCCTCGACCCACCAGATGTCCGGGACGGACATCTGGGTGGGGTAGTTGCCCTTCAGGTCGTAGATGCTGTCGAGGTAGTGGGTGTACTCGTGGTTGAGGTTCCACACCCGGGCCGGGTCGTTGTTGTTCCAGGTCTTCTGGTACATCACGGTCGCGGCCCGCTTGTTCGGGTCGGTCGCGTCCATGACGGTCTGGCCGCCGTTGTCGGTGTCGTTGCCGAAGATCGCCCACGAGTAGGTGGTGTAGTCGGTCTTGTTGGCGAAGATCCCGAAGGTGACGTTCCTGGCGTACTGGTTCGGGATCGGCCCGTTGTCCTTGACCACGCCGTGGAAGAAGGCGTCCTGGTTGCGCAGGCTGGCGCAGACGGTGGCCAGTTCCTCGGCCGACAGCGCCTGGGCCTGGATGGTCCGGTTGTCGCAGACCAGCTGGTGCGGCAGGACCACCGAGGTGAGCTTGGCGGGCAGGTTGCAGATGTCGTAGTACGAGCACTGGCCGCCGTTGTAGTACGCGGCCTGGACGGCCGTGTGCACGTACAGCGGCGCCGCCGGCGTCAGCAGCGGCGCGGCGTCCAGCACCTTCCTGACCAGCGGCTTGACCAGGGCCTCGACGGCGGGGCCGCTCCCGGCCATCCGGGCCAGGTCGTTGCCCGCGTTGGTGTCGAGGACCTCGTTGGGCCCGCCGATCAGGTCCTTGTGGTTGATCGCGAAGTCGGCGAGGGAGACGGCGAGGCTCGGGTCGGCGGCGACCGCCCTGACGAAGTCCTGGTTCGAGTTGCCCCGCCAGAGCGGGTACTGCAGCACGGAGTTGACCGCGCCGACCATCTTCGGGACCGCGTTGTAGGAGTTGTTGTAGTCGTCCAGTATCCGCTTGTAGACGCCCAGGTAGCCGGCCTGGACGTTGGCGCTGTCGGTGAGCCACACCACGTCCCTGAGCACGATGCCGTTGCCCTCGGTGACGTCGTGCCAGCGGGCCCCGGCGAAGAACGCGTCCAGGGCGGCCCGGACGGCGGTGGTGAGCTCGCCGGTGTACGGGCCGGCCGCGTCGGGGTAGTAGAACTGGATGTAGTAGCCCACCTGCAGGTAGAGCGCCAGCTGCTGGATGCCGGTCGAGTTGTCGCCGGTGTAGCCGGCCGCCAGGTCCTTGAAGGCGGCCGCGACGGACAGCATCCGGGACTGCCGGAAGATGCCCGGGTCGGCGCCACCGCTGCTGTACAGGCCCCGAATGCACTCCGGGGTCGAGCTCTTGATGAACGCGACCAGGTCGGCCCCGGTGCGGGCGGCGAAGTCGGCCGGGGTGCAGGCCTGCGCGGCGGCCGCGGCCGCTTCCGAGCCGGAAAGGGCCTGCGGGGCAAGGGACTTGGGCGCGACGGGGGCGGCCGTCGCGGCCGTTGCGGCCGTTGTGGCCGGCCCGCCCATGAGTCGCTCGCCGATCAGCGCCGGGGGCAGCGGGGCCGCGGGCGCGGCGGGCTCCTCGGAGCCCGCCGTCGCGCCGGCGGTGGGTGCGGTGGGTGCGGCGGGTGCGTTCGGGTCGGTCGGGGTCGGGGTCGGGGTCGTGGTCGGGGCGGCCGCGGTCAGGGCCGGGGCGGCGGTGACGGCAGCGGGTGCCGCGAAGGCCTGGGCCGGCAGCACGGCGGTGGCCGTGGCACAACAGGCGACGACGCCGGCCGCGAGCGTGGAGAGTCTTGTGCGCAGGAGCACGCCGAGTCCTTCTTCGAGTGGGGGCAGCCCGACGTGGGGTCGGACTGAGTGAAGGAGATGAGGAGATTGGCGTGGATCCTGTCACTGACCGGCCATCAGAACAATGTCACAGGTTATATGGCACGCGATTTTCAGCCACCTCGCGCCCACCACGCCCCGATACGTGGCTGACCTGCGACGGTCCGGTCCGGGGGCGGCGCGGCGGACGGGCGCCGGAGGTCCGGCAGGTCACGAGCCAGGAGATTTGCCCGAGGCCGCGCGGGCCGGCGGGCCACCCGGAGTGGCCGATCTCCGCCCCCGCCCGTAAAGGCGGACCCCGGGCCAGGGCGCCGCCCACGCCCCACGGCCGCCCCCACCGGGCCGCGGGCCCCTTCACCCCCACTCCGATCCCTCGGCCAGCCGGCGGTACCACCAGAACTCCGTGCGCCACCGGCGCCGGTGAGCGAACGGGTCGGGGAGAGTGCGGCGCAGGAACACCGCATCCAGCGGCCTCACGAGTCGGCCGAGCTCGGCGCGCGCCCGTCCCGGCAGTCTCTCCAGGACCTCCTCCAGCACGTCACGTGCGTGCCTGACGTCCTCGAACGAACACCCCGAGCACGAGCAGGACGACTCCCGCGGATACAACGGACGCCTTCCCGGCGGGTGCAGGAACTCGCGGTATCGCCGCAACGCCCGGTCGGTGGCACCCGGGCGCAGGTAGAAGCCGGCGCTCAGGCGCTCGACCCGGTACACCGCCCGGCTCGCCCCGGCGGAGAGCCCGTGAATCCGGAACGGCGGGGCCGGCCCCCGGATACGGGAAACCGGTTGCTCGGCGCGCAGCGCGCGTGGACGCCTACGCGGCATCGGCCTTTCGACACATGATCACGGGAGTCATGATGTCAGGTGGGACTTCGCCGCCGCACCCGGCCTCCGGCGACCGTTGCTGCCCCTCACCGCCCCGTGAGGGGCAGCAACGGGCGGAACACGAGGAGCCCTCCGAGTCCGTCGACGACGAACCCCATCAGGCGCATCGCCCTCTCCGGGCCGCCAGCGCGGCGCCAAGTCCTAATGGGGTCCGGGATTTGCACGGACAGCACGATGAGCCGGAAGCATCCGATCATGCCCGGCTCATTTGCGGCTTTTGCTTTGACTGTTCGTTCAATTGGCGGTTCTGGTCATTGGGACCCGGGCTCCGGCTCGGTTCCACGGTCGGTGAACGGTATCCGTGTTTCCGATCCCGGGTTTCGTGCTCGGCGTTTCTTGTTGTGTGTGTGGTGTGGTGTGGGGTTAGGGGAAGATGTTGTGGCCGGGGGTGAGGGTGTGGGTGGGGTCGTAGGTGTTTTTGGCGTTGGTGAGGGTGGTCCAGTGGGGGCCGTAGTGGTGTTGCCAGTCGGTGGGGGTCATGTTGGGGATGGCGCCGACGAGGTAGCGTTTGGCGCCGAGTTGGGTGGCGGTGTTGTAGAGGTTGCGGTTGCGGGTGAGGTGGGTGGTGGGGTTGGTGGTGGTGGGGTTGGGGAAGGCGAGGAGGTCGAAGAGGTAGGTGATGGGTTCGTTGGGGGTGATGGCGAGGGGGTGGGTGAGTTTGTTGGTGTGGAAGGGGTAGCAGAGGAGGAGGCCGGGGCCGATGTCGTCGGGGGTGAGTTGGGGGAGGGTGTGGTTGAGGAAGGTGGGGGTGGTGGTGGCGGGGAGGAAGAGGGAGAGCCAGGGTTTGGGGGTGTTCCAGTAGCCGAGGTTTTTGATGGTGTCGGCGAAGGTGTCGGCGCGGTAGGTGTATTCGCGGTAGGTCTGGTCGGTGATGGTGGTGGTGGTGGGGTTGAGTCCGGTGAGGAGGGGGGTGGGGTTGGGGGGTGTGGTGTTGTAGTGGGTGACGGCTTCGATTTTGTAGTGGGGGGGTTGTCCGTTGGGTTGGATGAGGATTTCGCCTGTTTGGGAGGGGAAGCGGCCGTCGTTGAGGATGGTTTGTTGGTCGGTGAGGAAGGTGTGTTGGTCGGTGTAGGTGAGGGTGAGGATGCGGGCGTTTTGGGGGGCGGGGACGAGTTTGAGGGTGGCTTTGGTGATGATGCCGACCTGTCCGGCGCCGGCGAGGGCGGTGTGGAAGAGGTCGGGGTTTCGGGTGGGGGTGGCGGTGAGGATGCGGCCGGTGCCGGTGACGATTTCGATGGCTTCGACGGTGTCGGCCTGGAGGCCGTGTTTGTGGACGGTGGAGCCGATGCCGCCGATGCTGATGGTGCCGCCGATGGAGAGGTGGAGGTAGTCGGTGAGGGCGGGGGGTGTGAGGTTTTGGGCGAGGGTGGCTTCGGTGAGTTGGGCCCAGGTGACGCCGGTGTCGACGGTGGCGTTGGTGGGGGTGATGGTGTGGATGCGGTTGAGGGCGCGGGCGTTGATGCTGATGCCGCCGGCGACGCCGGCCTGGCCGTAGTTGGAGTGTGATTCGAGGTCGTTTCCGGTGCCGCTCTGGCCGTTCATGGCGACTTTGAGGTTGTTGCGGCGGGCGAAGTCGATGATGGTGGCGATGTCGGGGGCGCCGGCGGGGTGGAGGACGGCGTAGGGGGTGTTGGTGGTGAGGCGGCCGAAGTCGTGGGCGTGGGTGTTGCGGGTGGTGGGGTTGGTGGTGAGGGTGCCTTGGATGGGGGGTAGGGGGGTGATGCGGCCGCGGGTGGGGGTGTCGGTGGTGGCCCAGGTGCGGGTGGTGGTGTTGTAGCCGATGACGGTGGCGGCGGCGCCGGTGAGCAGGGTGCGCCTGGACAGGGGGGTTCGGTTCATGCGCGGTGGTCTCCTCGGGGTGGTGGTCGGGCCCGGCGGGTGCGGGTGCGGGTGCGGGTGGTGTGTGGTGGGTGGCGGTGGTGCGGTCCGGCCGGTCCGGGGGTTTGTGTTCCTGGTCCGGTGGTCGGGTCGGCCGTGCCGGTCCTGCTGATCGCGGTCTTCTCGGCCTGTCGGTCGTGCAGGTCGTTCGCGCCTCGTCGACCCAGCCGGTCCAGCCGGTCCAGCCGGTCCAGCCGGTGCGGCCGGGGCTGAGCGGGCTGTCGGCAGTACTGGCTGTGCTGTTCCTGCTCGGCCTGTCTGCTCTGTCGGCGGTGCCGGCCGCGGGGTCCTTGCCGGTTGTGCCGGTGGGGGCCGCGGGTCTTGCCCGGTGCGTGGAGCGGCCGTGTTCGGTGCGGTTCATCCGTCGGGTCGGCTGCGCCGTTTCTTCCGGTCCTTCCGGGTCCTTGCCGCTGGTGCTGGTGCTGGTGCGGGTCGGGTTCCCGTGCTTGGCGGTTCGATCGGCCTGCCCTGCCGGTTGGGCCGTGCGCGCGGGTCTTGCCTGGTGCGTGGACCGGCCGCGTTCTGTGGGTGCTGCGGGTCGGGCCGGGGCCGAAGGGGCTGCGTCGGTGTTACTGGCCCTGTCGGTTGTACCGGCCTTGCCGTTCTTGCTCGTCGTGCGGGTTGTGCTGGTGCGGGTTCGGTTTTCGTTCCTCGTGGTGCCGCACGTCTGTCCTGCCGGTGCTGTCGGCCGTGGCCTGCCCTGCCGGTTGTGCCGGTGGTGCCGGTCCTGCTGGTCCTCGGCCGTTGTGTTCGTGCGTCCGGTGGTGTTCCTGCCGTTTGCAACTGCGGTGCTGGTCCTGCTTGTTGTGCTGGTGCTGGTGCTGGTGCGGGGGCCGGTTCCTTTGCCTGTTGTTCCCGACGGCGCTGCTGGTCCCAACTGGTGTGGTGGCGTGGTGGGTTGGTGTTCTCGCCGTGCCGTTTCTCCTGGCCGTCCCGGCCTTGCGGGTTGTGCGGGTGGTGCCGGTCCTGCCCCGGCCCGTCGATCCTGCCGGTTCTGCGGGCGCTGGCTGTCGTGCGGGTTGTGTTGGTGCGGGGGCCGGTTCCTTTGCCTGTCGGCCCCGTCTGCCGGTCCTGTGTGCTGCGCCGGGTGTTCCGGTCGTGTGTGCTGTAGCGGTTCCTTCCGCCTGTAACTGACCTGCTGGTCCTGCTTGTTGTGCCGGTGCCGGTGCGGGTGCCGGTGCCGGGTCCGGGTCCGGTGCGGGTGCGGGTGCGGGTCGGGTCGGTCGGGTCGGTCCCGCGGGCGTGCATGGCGGGTGGTGTGGTCTGTGCCGGTTCTGGGGGTCGTGGCGTGGGTGGTCCTGCGTGCGGTGGTGTCTTTGTGGTGTGCAACTGTGGTGCTGGCCTTGTGTGTTGTGCCGGTTCTGCGGGTCTTGCCCGTGGTGCTGGTGCTGGTGCTGGTGCTGGTGCTGTGTCGGGTGTGTTGTGTTGTGGGTGTTGTTCGGGTGGGCCGGTCTGTGGTGTGGGCCGGCCTGTCGCGGTGGTGCGGTGCGGCGGGTGGTGGTGGTGGCTGGGTGCGGGGTGCTGCCGGGGGCGTGATGCCGGGTGCCGGTGCCGCCGGGTGCTGGGTGCGGTGGCCGGGGTGCGGGGTGCTGGGTGTGTCGCCGGCTGCCGGGGCCGGGGTGCCGCTGTGTGCGGGGTGCCGGGTGTGTTGCTGGTGGCTGGGTGGTGCGGGGGCCGGGGTGCCGCCGGGTGCCGGTGCCGCCGTGTGCGGGGTGCCGCTGGGGGCCGTGTGCGGGTGCGGTGTGCCGCGGGGTGGCGGGGGTGGTCTGGTGTGTGTGGGGTGTTAGGGGGTGGTGTGGGTGGTGGTTTGGTAGTTGGTGAGGTCGAAGGTGCGGGTTTGTTGGCGGAAGCGCCAGGTGTAGGTGGGCCAGATGTTGGGGTTGTTGCCGTGGGTGTCGGTGTACCAGCTGGTGCAGCCGCCGGTGTTCCAGACGGTGTTTTTGAGGCGGTTCTGGAGGGTGGTGTTGTAGGTGGTTTGGGCGTGGGGGTGGACGTCGAGGGTGGTGAGGTGGTGGGTGTGGAGGGTTTTGAGGGCGGCGAGGATGTAGGTGATCTGGGCTTCGATCATGACGGTTTGGGAGGAGTGGCCGAGGGTGGTGTTGGGGCCCAGGAGCATGAAGAGGTTGGGGAAGCCGTGGATGGTGGTGCCGCGGTGGGCGGTCATGCCGTGGGTGTTCCAGGTGTCGTGGAGGGTGTGTCCGTGGCGGCCGTGGATGAGGTGGGCGATGGGGCGGTCGGTGGCGGTGAAGCCGGTGGCGAGGATGATGGTGTCGATGTGGCGTCGGGTGCCGTCGGTGGTGGTGATGTGGGTGGGGCCGATGTGGGTGATGGTGTCGGAGACGATGTCGACGTTGGGTTGTTGGATGGCGGGGTACCAGGTGTTGGAGAAGAGGAGGCGTTTGCAGCCGACGGTGTAGTCGGGGGTGAGGCGGGCGCGCAGGGTGGGGTCGGGGACGGATTTTTTGAGGTGGCCTGCGGCCATGTTCTTCATGCCGGTGGTGCGGGAGGGGCGGGACATGAAGAACGCGACGATTTCGCGGCCGTGTTTGTTGAAGGCGCGGCGGAAGCGTTGGTAGCCGGGGAGGTGGCGGAGCATCCAGGTGTGGCGGGGGGTGTTGGGTTTGTCGGGTTTGGCGGCGACCCAGGGGGGTGTGCGCTGGTAGAGGTCGATGTGTGCGGCGTGGGGTTGGATGGCGGGGACGAACTGGATGGCGGAGGCGCCGGTGCCGATGACGGCGATGTTGCGGCCGGTGAGGTCGTGGTCGTGGCGCCAGCGGGAGGAGTGGAAGACGGTGCCGGTGAAGGTGTCGAGGCCGGGCAGGTCGGGGACGGCGGGGTCGGAGAGGTAGCCGGTGCCGGTGACGAGGACCTGGGCGGTGTAGTGGCCGTGTTTGGTGCGGATGTCCCAGTGGTGGTGGGTGTCGTTCCAGGTGGCGTCGAGGAGTTCGTGGTCGTAGCGCAGGTGGGGGTCGACGCCGTAGCGGGTGGCGCAGTTCTTGAGGTAGGTGTGGACCTCGGTGCGGGTGGCGAAGGTGGATTTCCATTCGGGGTTGCGGGCGAAGGAGAAGGAGTAGAGGTGGGCCTGGACGTCGCAGGCGCAGCCGGGGTAGGTGTTGTCGCGCCAGGTGCCGCCGAGGTCGTGGGCGCGTTCGAAGACGAGGAAGTCGTCGATGCCGGCTTTGAGGAGGGCGATGGCGGTGCCGAGGCCGGAGATGCCGGCGCCGATGATCGCGACTTTGAGGTGGCGGACGGCGAGGTCGCCGGCGGCGGGGGCGGTGGCCGCGGTGGTGGTGGTGCCCGTGCGGGTGTCCGTGCCGGTGCCGGTGCCGGTGCGGGTGTTGGTGGCGTCGGCGGTGGTGGTGGTGTCGGTGTCCGCGGTGGTGGTGCCCGCGGTGGTGGCCGTGGTGCTGCCGGCGCTGATGGTGGTGCCGGTGTCGGCGGTGGTGGTCGCGCCGGTGCCGCGGGTCGTGCCGGTGGTGGTGGTGTCGGGGGTGGGGGTCACCCCCGCCGCCGGGGTTGTGGGGGGTGCCGCCGGGGTGGCGGTGGGGGTGTTGGTGGTGGTGCGGTCGGGGGCGGGGGTGGTGGTCATGGCGTCGGTGTCCTCTTCTCGGGTGTCCTCGGTGGGCCCGGGGGTCAGGCGCGGCGGGTGAGGGTGACGCGGAAGTTGTTGAAGATGTGGTCTTCGAGGGTGTAGGCGAAGATGTCGAGGTAGCGCTCGAAGCGGGCGACGGTGGTCTCGTCGGTCATGGTGACGGCTTCGTCGCGGCGGGCGGCGAGGAGTTGGAGCCAGGCGCGGCAGGCGCGGGCGAAGGACTCGGGTTCGTTGCGGATCTCGGTGACCTCGAAGAGGCCGTCGAGGCCGGCGGCGAGTTCGGGCAGGCGCGGGATGTGGCAGCCCTCGAACTCCTCGCGCTGGAGGAACTTCAGGTCGTCCAGGAGCTGGCGGCGCAGCGGGGGGTTCTCGACGGTCATGGTGTGCAGGACGAAGCGGGCGCCGGGCTTGAGGAGGGAGTGGACCTGCTTGAAGAAGACGCGGTAGCGCTGGGTGCGCTCCTTGGGGGTGAGGGAGGAGAGCACGAAGTGTTCGAGTGCGTTGATGCAGAACGCGGCGTCGTAGGGGGCCTGGCCGTCGGCGAGGCGGTGGTCCTCCCAGCTTTCGACGCGGGCTTCGATGGCGGGGTTGGCGAGGGCGTCGACGAAGTCGGCCTGGGTGCGGGAGAGGGTGACGCCGACGGCCTTCTTGACGCCGTGGACGGTGGTGAGGCGGTTGAGCATGGTGCCCCAGCCGCAGCCGATGTCCAGGACGGTGTCGGTGCGGGCGGCGCGGGCGAGGTCGGTGAAGGCGTCGAGCTTGCGTTCCTGGGCCTCGTCGAGGACGGCGACGAGGTCCTCGCCGTCCTCCCAGTAGCCGCCGGAGTACATCATGGTGGGGCCCAGGATGAGCCGGTAGAGCTCGTTGGGGACCTCGTAGTGGTGGCGGATGGCCTCGACGTCGGGGTTGATGGAGCGGGCTTCGACGGTGGTCATGGGATGGGGCCCCTCGGTTGACGGTGGTGGGTATCGGACGGGTGGGCGGCGGCGGGGCCGGCGCCCGGTGCGCGGTGGCGGGTGGCCCGGCCTGCGGTGCCCGATGGCCGGTGCGCGGTGCCTGGTACGTGGTGCGCGGTGCGCGGTGCGCGGTGCCTGGTACGTGGTGCGTGGTTCTCGGCGCCGCGCGTGGAGCGTGGTGCGTGGTGCGTGGTGCGTGGTTCTCGGTGCCGCTCGGGCCGCCGTGGCGGCCGTGGCGGCCGTGGGGCCGGTTGTTGCGGTCGTGGTGCGGCCGCTCGGGCGGTGTTCTGTGCCGGGACCGGGCCGCGGGTGCGGACCGGTCGGCTCCGGCCGGGGTGGACGGCCTGGCCGGGCCGCTGCCCTCGGCGCCTGCCGTTCCGGGCGGCCGGGTGCCGCCCTTGTGCGGTGCTTCCGGTCGAACTGGGTTGCTGGCCGGGTCGGTTGGTTCCCGGGGTCGGCGGCTCTGTCGTGTTCGGGCGGCCGGGTGCCGTCCGTGGTGCGGTGTGCCGGTTGAACCCGGTTTCCGGCGCGGGCGGGTGGTTGGGTGCCGACCGATGGGCGGTGTGCCGGCCGGGCCGGGCGGGGGCTCCCGGGGTTTGACGCCGTCCGGGGTGGACGGCCGTCCCGGGCAGCCGCCTCCGGCGCCTGCCGTGCCGTGCCGTGCCGTGCCGTTTCGGGCGGTTGGGTGCCGCCCTTGTGCGGTGTTTCCGGTCGAACTGGGTTGCTGGCCGGGTCGGTTGGTTCCCGGGGTCGGCGGCTCTGTCGTGTTCGGGCGGCCGGGTGCCGACCGATGGGCGGTGTGCCGGCCGGGCCGGGCGGGGGCTCCCGGGGTTTGACGCCGTCCGGGGTGGACGGCCGTCCCGGGCAGCCGCCTCCGGCGCCTGCCGTGC
>NZ_JBHXTL010000092.1:0-17150 GCF_042677365.1 Kitasatospora sp. NPDC127116 | reverse complement strand
GCGGTTGGGTGCCGCCCTTGTGCGGTGTTTCCGGTCGAACTGGGTTGCTGGCCGGGTCGGTTGGTTCCCGGGGTCGGCGGCTCTGTCGTGTTCGGTGTGTTGCGGTGTGTTCGGCGGGTGCCGTTCCGGGTGGCCGGGTGCTGCCCGGGGGCGGGTGGTTGCGTGCGGGTGCGGTGTGTTGTGGGTCAGGTAAGCGCGTGTCTCGCAAGCGGTGCGCAAGGCAGTGGGGGCCGGGTGGGTTGCGGGCCGGTTGCGTGGGAGCGGGTTTCATGCGGTTTCGGCAAGACGCACGGCTTCCGGGGTCCGTCCCCGGGGGGTGCTTCGGTTCCCGGACGGCGTGTTGTGCGCTGGTGCGGGGGGTGTGGGCGCTGTCGCCGTTGTGTTCCCGGTGTTGTCGGTGCCGGCTGTTCCGCCTGCCCGTCCGCCCGGCCGTCCCGCCTGTTCGCCCGCCTGTCCCGCCCGTCCGCCCGCCCGTCCGCCCGTCCGTCCGTCCGTCCCGCCCGTTCGTCCGCTTGTCCGTGTGTTGTGTTCGTGTCTGTCGGCCGGCCTGTTGTCGGTGTTCCTGTTCGCCCTGCCCCCCTTTGTGTTGTCGGTTGTGTGTGGTGTGTTCCCGGGGGTCGGGGGTGCGAGGAGTGCCGGGGCCGGGTGCGGGTGCGGGCGGGGCTCGTAGCGGGGCCCGTTGCGGGCGGCGGCGTGGGCGGCGTGGGCGGTGGGGGGTGTGGGTGCGGGTCGGGGCCGGGGGTGGTGTGTGGGTGGTGTTTTCTGTCCTGCTTCTTTCGATGCGTTGACGGCGTCCACCGTGTGGTGGGCGTGGAGAGGAACGATCACTGATGTCTCAGATCCCCACGATCGAGGACCTGGCCCAGCAGCTCCAGGCGGTCTCCGGTGCCCAGGAGATCGACGCGGACGCGGCGTTGCAGCACATCGCGGACGTCGATTCGCTGGACCTGATGGAGTGGCTGTACGGCTTCCAGAACCAGTACCCGCACATCCCGGCGGACGAGTCGCTGTTCGCGGACATCGACGACACCACGACGCTGCGTGTGGTCCACGAGCGGATCCTGGCGCTCGTGCCGGCCGCCGGTAACTGAGTCCGGGCGCGGCGGCGGAGCGGGAGAGGGAGAGAGGGGTCGCGTGGTGAGCGGTTTCGACGTCACCGGCTGGGGGATGTCGGTTCCCGAACGGGTGGTGACCAGTGCCGAACTCGCGCAGCGTTTCGGTGTGGACGAGCACTGGATCGTCTCGCGGTGCGGGATCCGTGAACGCAGGGCCGTGGGCGAGGGGCAGACCACGGCGTCGATGGCCGTCGAGGCCGGGCGCCGGGCGCTGGAGCGCGCGGGGCTGACGGGTGCGGACATCGCGCATCTGATCGTGGCGACGGCGACGCCGGAGCAGCCCTCGCCGGCGACGTCGGCGTTCGTCCACGACGAGCTCGCGATCGCGGGCAGCGCGCACGACGTGAATTCCGAGTGTGCCGGGTTCGTGTACGCGCTGGTGACGGCGGCGGGCCTGTTGCGGATGGATCCGCGGCCGATCCTGGTGATCGGCTCGGACACGCACACGCTGACCGCGAACCCCGCCGACCGGGACCTGTCGATCCTGGTGGGCGACGGTGCGGGGGCGGTGGTCCTGCGGCCGGGGGCGGTGGACCGGATCCGGGCGTGGAACCTGGGCGCGGACGGCTCGTGCAAGGACAGTCTGAAGGTCCTGGCGGGGGGTTCGCGGATGCCGACCACCGCGGACACCGTCGCCCGGGGTCTGCACTACGCGCAGATCAACGGCAACGAGATCTATCTGAACGCGGTGCGCTACACGGTGCGCACGATCCGCGAGACGCTGGAGCAGGCGAAGATCACGCCGGAGCAGGTCGACCACGTGGTGCCGCACCAGGCGAACATCCGGATCATCAACTCGGTGCTCTCCCACACCGGTATCCCGGCCGACCGGCTGGTGACGAATCTGGAGCGCTACGGCAACACCGCGTCGGGGTCGATCCCGATCGCGTTGGCGGAGGCGCTGGACGCGGGGCGGATCAAGGACGGTGACACGGTGCTGCTGGCCGGGTTCGGCGCTGGTATGACGTGGGGTTCGGTCCTGCTGACGTGGGGAGGGGTGGCGCGGTGAGCGGCAGGGACGCTTTCGGTGTGCGGCCGCCGTCGCCGGTGGCGCTGGTCACCGGTGCCTCCGGGGGGCTGGGCAGTGAGCTGGCGCTGGCCCTGGACGCGGCGGGCTGCCGGGTCGCGGTGCACTACAACAGCTCGCGCGAGGGCGCGGAGAAGGTCGCCGCCCAGCTCGTCAACGAGCACGTGCTGGTGACCGGCTCGGTCGCGGACTGGGACGCGGTCGGCGCGATGTACGGGCGGATCGAGGCGGAGCTCGGGCCGGTGGACGTGCTCGTCAACAACGGGGCGATCCGCAAGGACGCGCTGATGGCGATGCAGGACCCGGCGCAGTGGCGGCAGGTGATCGACACCAACCTCGTCGGCTCCTTCCACACCGCGCGTGCGTGCGTGCCGGCGATGCTGCGGGCGCGCTGGGGGCGGGTGGTCAACATCGTCTCCCCGTCGGCGCTGATCGCCACCGCCGGGCAGACCGCCTACGCGGCGTCCAAGGCCGGCCTGATCGGGCTGACCCGTACCCTCGCGGCGGAGTGCGGGCGCAGGGGGGTGACCGTCAACGCCCTGTCGCCCGGCTTCATGATCACCGGCATGACGGACACCCTGCCCGAGCACGTCGTGGCGGGCATGCGCGAGAAGGTCCCGGTGCCGCGGTTCGTCACCCCGCGCGAGGTCGCCCGCTCGATCACCCTGTTCCTCGACCAGGACTGCATGACCGGCCAGGTCATCAGCATCGACTCCGGGGCCTCCATCACCTGAACGCCCCCCGGCGGGCCCGGGCCCGGCGGGCGGCCGCCGGCCACCCGCCCCCGGCCCCCGGCCGCCGGCCACCCGCCGCCGGCCGTCCCGGGCCTGTGCCGTCCCGGGCCTGTGCCGTCCCGGGCCTGTGCCGTCCCGGGCCTGTGCCGCCCCGGACCTGTGCCGCCCCGGACCTGTGCCACCCCGTGTCCGGGGTGGCACGCCCGTGTCCGGGGCGGCCGGCTCCGGGCCGGCCCGCTCGTACCGGCGCGGTCCGCCGACCGTGAGGAGCGCGGCTCCCACGGTGACCGGCCGCCGCCATCGGGCGAGGACGGCGGCGGCGAGCAGCGGCACGTGGTCACGACCGGGCGCTGCGCACCGCGGTGAACGCGTTCGTGGACGCGGTGAGCCTGCACGACGACATCGTGTCCTGCGACCGCGGGGTCGAGGAGGGAACGGTCGGGAACAACGCCGCGGAGGTGAGCGGTGTGGCCCTCGGGATCGACCGGTGCGCCGCCGCGGGCGTCGTCAACGCCCCGCTGACCGCGCGGAGTTCGTGCTCTGCCCGCAGGAGGCCCTGACCGGCCCGTGCCGCCGGCACGAGCCGACCGGCCGCTTCGACCGGACGACCCCGTGCCGTCCCTGGCTCCCGCGCCGCCCGCAACCCCCGTGCCGTCCCTGGCTCCCGTGACACCGGGCCCGCCCGGTGCGCCGTCGGACCGCGCCGCCACCGGGACCCGGTCCCCCTGAGCGCCCCCTTGGGCGTCCTGCCGGGCACGCCGCCGGCCGTGCCGTTCCCGCTCCCGGCCCCCGGGCGCTCGGGCCGGTGGGAGGGTGGGCGGGGTTCAGGAGGAGGAGGCGGCGGCCGGTTCCGCGAGCCTGGCCAGTGCCTCCTCGGCGCTGGCGGTTTCGAGGGCCACCGTGGGCGGCCGGTCGGGCGAGGCCTGGGTGTGGACGAGGTAGCGGCCTTCGGGGACGAGGGCGATGGCGTGGGCCAGGACCTCGCCGTCGCCGAGCCACCACCGGGGCCCTGTGCCGAAGCGCAGTGACGCATGGCTGGTGAAGGGGTAGTAGCGGCTCAGCGGGGTGTTTCTCGCGGCGAGGACCAGGTCCTCGAGGATGGGCGGGATCCAGGATCGGCCGGGAACGCGGCAGTACTCGTCCTGGTCCGCCGCGGCCCGGAGTCGGAAGTCCCACGCCTGGCTCGGAGGATCGCTCATGCGCCGATTGTGTCGTGGCCGTTCGGCTTCCCCGAGGGCGGTGCCGTGGCGGCCCGGCCGCGGGTGCGGGCCGGTGCGGGGCGCGAACGCGCGGCCGGCACGGCGGCGTTCGGCCGTGCGCCGCCACCACCCGGACCGTCTCGACGCGGCCGGCACCGCCCTCGCCTCTCGCTGCTACGCCCGGCGCCGGGTGCCGGGGGCTACAGCTGCTCGAAGTGGAAGGAGCGGATGAAGCAGTCCCGGGGCTGGCCGATCGCGAACAGGACGCAGTCGAGGACGGACCGGGCGCTCAGCGGGTCGTCCGCGCTGCGGGAGGTGTGGTCCCAGTCGGGGTGGAGCGGGTCGCCGTCCGTGAAGTCCGGCGGGTAGAGGGAGATGACCCGGATGCCCTCGGGGCGCAGCCGGTGGGACAGGACGTCGGCGAAGCCGGCCTGGGCGGCCTTGGCGGCGTAGAACGCGGGGTGGGCCTCGGAGCGGTGGTTGCGGGTCTCGGCGGCCGAGGAGACCAGGTTGACGACGTCGGCGCCGGCGGAGGCGCGCAGCAGGGGCAGGAAGTGTTTGACGGTCAGCAGGGTGCCGGTGGCGGCGGAGGCGACGGTGTCGGTGATCGCCTCGTCGTCGGCGTCCCACAGGTCGGGGCCGTGCAGGTAGCGGGCGCCGTTGTTGACGAGCACGTCCACCCGGTCGGTGCGGGCGGCGACGGCCTGCGCGAAGTCCCGTACGGTGGCCGGGTCGGCCAGGTCGCAGGCGAACGCGTCCACGTGGGCGCCGCTGTCGGCCGTCACCTCGCGGGCGGTGTTGCGGGCGGCGGCGAGCGTGCGGGCGGAGAGGAACAGGCGCGCGCCGCTGCGGCCGGCGTGCAGGGCCAGGGCCCTGCCGAAGCCGCGTCCGGCTCCGGTGACCACCACGTTCTTCCCGGCGAGATCCATGCGTGCTTCTCCTTCGACCGTCCTGTGCCGGTCGTGTCACGGTGAGGGCGGCCGCGGCGTCGACGCCGCCGGCCCCCTGCCCCGACGCGGGCGGGGGCGGGGAGGTCCGCCGCGCCACGTCCCGGGGCGGGCGGCCGGCCGGGCCGGGGGGTGCGGGCCGGGGGGTGGGTGTGCGGCGGCCCGCCGCCGTCCCTGCCCGCCGCCTTCGGGGCGGGCGGGGGAGGGCGCGGGGGCGGGCCGTCACGGACGCGGACCGCGGACACGGACCGTGGACGCGGACTGCGGGGCGGCACCGGGGATGTGCGGTGCCGGGCGGGTCAGTTGAGGACGGCGAGCGCGGCCTCGTAGTTCGGCTCGTCGGCGATCTCCGCGACCAGCTCGGTGTGCAGGACGGTGTCGTTCTCGTCCAGGACGACGACGGCGCGGGCGGTCAGGCCGGCCAGCGGGCCGTCGGCGATCGCCACGCCGTACACGTCGTGGAAGTCCCGCCCGCGCAGAGTGGAGAGGGTCTTGACGTTCTCCAGGCCCTCGGCGCCGCAGAACCGGGCCTGCGCGAACGGCAGGTCGGCCGACACGCACAGCACCACGGTGTTGTCCAGCGAACCGGCCTTGGCGTTGAACGTGCGCACCGAGGTCGCGCAGGTGGGGGTGTCGATGCTGGGGAAGATGTTCAGGACCTTGCGCTTGCCCGCGAAGTCCTTCAGGGACACGTCCGCGAGCCCCTCGCCGACCAGCGTGAACCCGGGAGCCTGGCTGCCGGCGGCGGGCAGCGCGCCACCGACCTGCACCGGGTTCCCCTTCATCGTGACCTGAGCCATGAAAAGCCTCCTACCAGCGGTGTGTACGGGATGCAACGCCGCCGATCCTACTGCCCGCCCCGGACCCCGCCAGGGGGCGGCCACCGACCGGACCCCCGACCCCGGCCCCGGGGCGTGGTGGGGCCCGTCGGTGGGGTGCGGGCCGTGTTCGAGTACCACGGCCGGATCGAGGTCGCGCACAGCGCCGCCACCGACGACGAGGACGGCGAGGACCGGCTGCGGGAGATCACCGAGGACCTCGCACGGCGGATCCGGGAGATCGCCGGCCCCTACCTGCTGGACCCGAGGTGGATGAACGGCGAGCCGTTCGTCCACCTCGCGGGCTTCACCGACCACCGTGACGAGCGGATCCCGTCCTTCTTCCGGGAGGTCGGGACACGGGCACCGGGCTCGTACGGCCTGCTGCACGTGCGCGCCGACGAGGACCCCGGGCACGAGAACGAGGTGCGCGTCACCAGGATGGTCCGCGGACGGGCGGCCGAGGGCCCCGAGCCGCTGCTGTCGCCCTGCGTCCCGGTCCTGGAGGACCCGTTCCACGTCTGAGCGCACCCGCGGACCGCGGCGCGACACCGGTGGGCCGCGGCACGGTACGGCGTCCCGGCGCCCCCGCGCGGGCGACCTCGGGCAACGCCCGCCCCCGCACGGGCGGGGGCGGCCCGGATGCGCACGCCGGTCCGGCACCGAAGGCGCCCGCCCGGCCGTAACCCGCCCGCGGCCTGCGGCAGTTGGCGGCTGCGCCCCGGGGCGGCGCCGGGGTGCGGGGGTCCGGCCCGGCTGCGCCGCGCGGTGGGCGACCACCGGCCGGGCCGGTGGGGGCGCCGGTGGGGGCGCCGGTGGTGGGGCCGTGGCCGAGGTTCGGGGTGGCGGGGCCGGTGGGGGTGCGGTGCCAGGTGGTCCCGTAGATGGGGCCGGGCGTCCGTCGTCGGCGACCGGGCGCGGGACCGGCTGTGCCGTCACGGGGCTCGCGGGCCCGGGGGAGCGGGCCCGGCGGTGTCGTCGTCCGTGTCCGCCGTCGTGGCAGGGCGTTCCGCCGCCGCGTACCCGGCTTTCCCCGGTCCGGCCCCGCCCCGTCCGGCAGTCCGGTCGCCCGTGCGGGGGCCGGGGCGGACGGTGACGGGCCATCACCCCCGGCCCCACCCCGGCCCTTGCCCGGCCCCGGCCCTGTCCCGGGCGCGGGGTCAGGCGCCGTCGGTCCCGGGGACGGTGAAGGGCACCCCGGTCAGTTCCTGCGACACCTCCCACAGCCGCCGTCCCACCGCCTCGTCCTGCGCGCGGGGCGCGGGCGAGGTGAGCGCGGGCGTTCCGCGCAGTTCGCCGAGGCCGCTCGGCCCGTACAGTTCCCCGCCGCGCACCTGCGGCGCGGTCGCCGCGTGCAGCTGGGCCAGCGCCCCGCGGGCGGGGGACTGCGCGAGCGGGCGCAGCAGGTGTCCGAACAGCAGCCGCACCCCGGCGACGGTGCCGGCGCGGGGCAGGGCGGTGGCGGCGTAGCCGGGGTGGGCGAGCACGCTGCGCACGGGGCTGCGGGCGGCGTTCAGGCGGCGGTGCAGTTCGAGGGCGAAGACGGCGTTGGCGAGTTTGGACTGGTTGTAGTGGCCCATGGGGGAGTAGGCGTGTTCGCCGTTCAGGTCGTCGAAGTCGATGCGGGCGCGGCGGTGGTTGGCGGAGGTGACGGTGACCACGCGGGGGTCGCGGCCGCGGGCGAGCAGGTCGATGAGGTGGGCGGTGAGGGCGAAGTGGCCGAGGTGGTTGACGGCGAGCTGGAGTTCGTGGCCGTGGGGGGTGAGGGTGCGCGGGGGTGCCATGACGCCGGCGTTGTTGACCAGGACGTCGGGGTGGACGCCGTCGTCGCGCAGGCGCCGGGCGAAGGCGTGCACGCTGTCGGGGTCGGCGAGGTCCAGGCGGCGTACGTCCAGGCGGGCGCCGCTGTGTTCGGCGCGCAGGTGGGCGGTGGCGCGGTGGCCCTTGGCCTCGTCGCGTACGGCGAGGACGACGTGGGCGCCGCGGCGGGCGAGGGCGGTGGTGGTGGCCAGGCCCAGGCCGCCGGCGGCGCCGGTGACGACGAACACCCGCCCGCTGAGGTCCGGGGCGGGGTCGGGGGTCCGGTTGCTCGGTGTCATACGGCTCACGCTGCCCTGCATGTCACCAAGTGTCAAGACTGACGTTCGATGACGTGTATGGCGTGGGGGCTAGGATGGGGCGGTGACCTCCCGACCCGCCGCCACCCTGGCCCAGCGCAAGCGCCAGCTCGTCGCCGACGAGCTGACCCGCGCGGCCCTGGACCTGCTGGCCGGCGGCGGGTTCGACGCCGTCACGGTGGACGAGATCGCCACCGCCGCGGGGGTGTCCAAGCGCACCTTCTTCCGCTACTTCGCGTCCAAGGAGGACGTGGTCGTCCAGTTCCTGGCCGCGCTCGGCACCGCCATGCGCGAGGAACTGGCCGCCCGCCCGGCCGGGGAGACGCCCTCGGTCGCGCTGCGGCACGCGGTGTGGCGCTGCGTGGAGGACTGCGCCGGGCACGAGGAACGCGCCCGCAGGGTGGTGCGGCTGATCCTCACCACCCCCGCCCTGCTCGCCCGCTTCCTGGAACGCCAGGCGCAGTGGCGCGACGAGCTCGCCGCGCAGCTCGCCGAGCGCCTGGGCCTGGACGCCGCGCGCGAGCTGTACCCGCGGCTGGCCGCGGACATGGCGCTGGCGGCCTTCCACACCGTCCTGCAGCGCTGGAGCACCGCCGACGACGCCGCCGATGTCGACGACGCCGGCAGCGGTGAGGGCGCGGGCGGGGACGGCGGCGGGGTGGACATCGCGGTGCTGACGGAGAACTGTTTCGCCGTCATCGCCCCGGCCCTGGATGCCGTCGTGCGCACCCCCGCCCCCGGCGGGGCCCCCGCCACGGCCTGAGCCCGCCACCCGTCACCCCGGCCCCGGGGGACGGACCGGGCAGGGATCGGGGAGGGTCGGGGCAGGGGCCGGGCGGGGAGGGAGGCGCGGCAGCGCGGGAACCCCCTACGATGCGGGGCATGGAGACCACGGCGGAACTCGTCCACCTGGAGCGGACGCTGGTCGACTTCGGGGACTTCGGCTTCGAGGGGAACCGGCACGCCTTCCGGTGGGTCGACATCAAGCGCTTCGGGCCGGTCGCCGGGGTACGCGACCGGGACGTGCTGGCCGCGCTGATCGCGCACCCGCAGTTCCGGGACACCTACGACGGGGCCGGGGCCCGGGACTGGCCGCGGCACGGGCAGTGGTGGGTGGAGCGGATCACGCCCGACAGCTACGCGCCCGTGCCGGCGCAGGCGGCGGTCGACCTCGTCGAGGCGTGGACGCAGCAGCACGGCCCGGTGCCGCCGGCGCTGCTCGCGCGGCTGGAGCGGGAGGTCCACGCCCCCGCCCGCCGGGCCCACGCCCGCTACCTGCTCGTGCACCCTCCCGAGGACGCCCGCCACGACTACGGCCCCGTCCACACCGACTTCCACGAACTCGTCCTCGTCGACCGCGCCGCGGACACCGTCACCCTCCTGGTCGCCGCCGACGACTGACCCGCCCCCGGTGCCCCGCCCCCGGACGCCCCCGGCCCCCGGCGCCCGGCGCCCGGCGCCCGGCGCCCGGCGCCCGGAAAGGCGCCCGCCCCGCGGCGCCCGCGGGGGGATCCGCGGGCGCGACGGGGCGAGGGGCACCGGTCCGTCACCGCGACGGTGCGGCCACCGGCCCGGCAGGCCGGGTCAGTTGAGGACCAGGACGTCGGTGCGCATCGTCAGCGGGCTGTTCCAGCCGATACTGATCTTGAAGGTCACCACCCCGTTGCCGGGGGCGATGCTCGACACCTGGAAGGGCGCGGCACCGACGAACCGGTTCCCGTTGGAATCGGTCTCGGAGGCCGTGATGACCACCGTCGAGTCGATCCCGATCACGTTCCACGGGATCTGCAGGTTGAACGTCCCGTTGCCCGGACCCCACATCACCCAGCCCCGCCACACGGCACCGACGTTGCCGCCGACGTCCGCGAGGCGCTGCTCCCCGCCGGCGGACTGCAGGGCGCCCGTGATCTGCGGGACCTGGGAGGCGGTGGGTTCGCTTGCGGCCATGACGGCTCTCCTCGCGCCGGGAGGGCCCCCCACGAGCCCTCCGGATACCCAGAGTGTCCGACGCTGCGCACAGCGTCACAATCGCTCGTGGGGGTGAATCACCGGCGCGCCGCCGCACCACCCGCGCCGCCGTGGTCCAGGGTCGCACGCCACCCGGCGCGCACCCACCCCGCCCGCCCGTCCCGCCCTCCGGCCCCGGCCGCCGTTCCGGCCCGTCCGCCCCGGGGGCCCGCCTTGACACCTCAAGGTCGTATCCAGAATATTAGATACGTCCGGCGAGGGGCCGGGCGACGGGAAGGAGGGTGCGCGGTGGAGCTGGACCCGCTGGCCGTGCACAAGGCGCTCGCCAACCCGGCGCGCGCGGACTTCCTGCGCTGGCTCAAGACGCCCGAGCGCTACTTCGACGAGCCGTACTACCGCGAGCGCGGCGTCGGCTTCCACATCGGCGTGTGCGTCACCGACATCCAGGAACGCTCGGGGCTGTCCCAGTCGGTGGTCTCCGGCTACCTCCAGATCCTGCGCGAGGCCGGACTGCTGGTGTCCGAGCGCGTCGGCAAGTGGACCTTCTACCGGCGCAACGAGGAGACCATCGCCGCCTTCGCCGCCTACGCGCGCGACGAACTCTGACACCCACGCACAACACTCACGTACAACACCCACGCGTACACACCCACCCACGCCCACACCCACGTGTGCGCGCACATGCACGCGCACGCGTGCGGACGTGCGCACCGCACTCCCCTCCGTGCAGGGGCGCCAGGTCGGCGCCCCTTTTCTTCGCCCTTACGTATCCAACTATCTAGATTTGTGTATCTATTGGAGGCTGTCGTGCACCGCACCGCTCCCGCCCCAAACGCCCTGGCCGTCCCGGTCCTGGCCCTGGGCGTGTTCGGCATCATCACCACCGAGATGGGCGTCGTCGGCGTCCTGCCCGCCCTGGCCGAACGCCTGCACGTGGCCCCCGCCACCGCCGGATGGCTCGTCGGCGCCTTCGCCCTCACCGTCGCCGCCACCGGCCCCGCCGGCGTCCTGCTCGCCTCGCGCCTGCGCCGAAAGACCGTACTGGCCACGGCACTTGCCGTCTTCGCCGGCTCCAACGCGCTCTACGCGCTCAGCGACTCCTTCCCCCTCGTCCTCGCCCTGCGGATCCTGCCCGCCCTGTTCCACCCCGTCTTCTTCGCCCTCGCCCTCACCGCCGCCACCCGCCTCGCCGCACCCGGAAGAGCCGCGCGCGCCGCCACCACCGTCTTCGCCGGCGTCAGCGCCGGCTTCGCGTTCGGCGTCCCCCTCACCTCCTACCTCGCCGACCACCTCTGCCTGCCCGCCGCGTTCTGGAGCGCCGCCGCCCTCAACCTGATCGCCTGCGCCGGCGTCCTCGCCTTCTTCCCCGACCTGCCCGACACCCGACGCCCCACCTACGCCGGCCAGCTGCGCATCCTGCGCCGGGGCCGGCTGTGGCTGGCCGTCGCCGCCGTCACCCTGGTGTTCGCCGCGATGTTCAGCGGCTACGGCTACATCGCCGAATACCTCCAGAACGTCACCGGCCTCGACGCCTCCCTCACCGGCCCCGCCCTGATGGCCTTCGGCGTCGTCATGACCGCCGGCAACCTCGTCTTCGGCCGCCTGCTGGAACGCGCCCCCCTGCGCACCGTCACCGCCTACCCGATCCTCTACCTCGCCCTCTACCTCCTCCTCGACGCCGCCGGCCCCCACCCCGCCGCCATGCTCGCCACCGTCCTGCTCTGGGGCGCCGTCCACTCCGGCGGCCTGGCCGTGACCCAGGCCTGGCTCGCCCGCGACGCCACCGACGCCCCCGAGTTCGGCAACAGCCTCTTCATCTCCTTCTCCAACCTCGGCATCACCCTGGGCACCACCCTCGGCGGAGCCGTCGTCACCACCGCCGGCCCCCGCCACCTGCCCCTGGCCGGCGCCGCCCTCGCCGCGGCCGCCCTCACCGCCGTCCTCCTGCGCCGCCGCCTCGACCCCGGCCAGAACCGCCAGGACCGCCAGGAGCGGCCGGAGCGGCCGGAGCGGCCGGAGCGGGCACACCCCGCCCCGACCCCCTGACCCGCACCCGCACCCGCACCGGCCCCGAGAAGCGCCCGCCACACCCCCTGACCCACCGTCGGCCCCAGCCCCGGCCGGCCCCGGAGACCACCGGCCACACGCTGCGCCCCGCCGATCCCGTGCGGGGCGCGGCGCGTGCGCCCTCCCGGCGCGCTGCCCCCGGGAGGGCGGCGCGGGTCCTGCGGGTCCCTGCGGGTCGTGCGGGATGCCGCGCCTGTATCGGGCAGGTGTTCTGGGTTCAGGCACAGACTCCGTGAAAGTGATCAGCAGGCCGTCACGGTCTGTGTGCGCGTGAGAGCGGGAGTCTCGCAGACCCTCCCGGTTCCCGCACGAACGGGGGCGCTACCTTGCCACCATGTGCATCTCGACCAGTGAGGCCGCGTTCTCCGGCACGATCGTGTACTGCGGTCGCCGGCACCACCCCGTGCACGGCCTCATTCATGTCCTGGGCTACCAGAACACCGCCGTCAACCTCGCCGGTGGTCCGAACGCGCTGCTGCTGCACCTGCCCACCGAGCAGCTCACCCCGGGGCACTTCCTCTCCGTCGGACGCAGTGGCGACGTCCTGGAGCGCATGGTTGCCGCCGTTCGGCCCGTCTCCGTCGCAGTCGACGAGATCGCGTGGATGAGCGCGGAGCCGGAGGCCGTCCAGGTCTTCGAGCACGACGTCTACACGGTGCTCCTGGCCGCTGACCCCACCGCGATCCCAGCCGCACTGCAGCAGGTGCCGGCACACCGGCGTCCATCCCTCGACCCGGACCTCCTGCGCTTCTACACCGACCACTTCCCCGACCACACCATCGCCCTCTGCTGCTTCGACAACGCAGACGCACAGCGCGCCAAACCCGTGCTGCTGTGGTACTCGCCCCTCGACCCCGACCGGCTGACCGTGCCCGCGCTGGACAGCCACACCGGAGCAGTACCCGATCTCGACGCTGTCGTCCCCGTCGATCACTGGGTCCTGCTGTCCACCGACCGGGCTCCCTCCGACTGGGGCGATACCGTTGACCACCCCGAGGGCATGCGCCACAGCCTGCGCTCCTTCCTCCCCGCCGCTGTCGTGGGCCAGTACTACGGAGGAGCAGACGCCCTGCTCAACGGAGACTTCACCATCAGCCACCGCGACCTCCTCGCCGGCGACCTCGACCGCATCGAGCGCTGCCGGCCAACCCGCCGCTGACCCCGGGCACGGCAGCGCTCTCGGTCCGCACATCAGCGCGCGCTGAGCAGCCGCTGCAGGACAGGCGTCCGGCCGCCGTAGCGGCAGGTCGGCCCGTCTGTCTGTTCGACGAAGGTCACCCGCCGACACTCGTGGTTGTCGCAGAACAGTCGACGGACCGACAGTTCGACCACATCGCCTCGGCCGCCGCACGGCGCGTCCGCCAGCCGTCGACCGCACCGGCTGCGCACCCGGCCGGATCGTGCCCCGCGGCCGGGACACGGCACGAGCACGTCCTCCGGTGTCGATGCGTCGATCACCACGAGGCCGTCCCGTACCTCCATGCACTCGACCCGCATACCCGCGAGATGCGGAAGCAGAAGGGATGTCTCCTCACACGCGGTCAGCGTCCACCCTGAGATGACAGAACGTCACCGGCGCGGACGAACGATCGACTTCACGAAATCCGTGCCTGTATCGGGCAGGTGTTGTGAGGGCCGGTCGGGCGGCGGGATCGGGAGCTCCTGGTTCGGACACCGGGATCGGGAGCCGCCCCGGGGCGAGGGCGCGACACGCCGCGTTCGGAGGACGGTGATCGGCCGCTCCGGCTGGCCGCTGTCGGGCCGTGGCCCTTGATCGCGGTCATGCCGGAAGGCCGGGGCGGCTCTGCCGCGCGAGTTGCTGTTCGAGAGGCGACACGGGGAAGTTGTGGCGCGGCGGGGCGCTGCGGACGCTGACGCGGGGCGCGTCACCTCGTCGGTGACGGACAGTGCCGGCAGCGGCGTCCGCTTCCACGGGCACGACGAGTGCGGCGGCGCACGGTTCGGGACCGGCCCCCGGGGGGCCCTGCGTGCCGTCGTGGACCAACGGGAGGGTCGCCTTCCCCGCGCCGCCCCGCCCGCTCTCCCTGTGCCGCGCCGCCGGGGCGTCCGTGCGGGGGCGGTCGGGGGGTGGTCAGCCGGTGGCGCGGGCCTGGGCGGTGGTGACGGCGTCGCCGTGGTCGGCGGCCCAGGCGCCGAGGGCGGTGAGGGGGGCGAGCAGGGTGCGGCCCAGGGGCGTGAGGGCGTAGTCGACGTGCGGGGGAGTTCCGGGGCGGGGGAGGCGTTCGACGAGGCCGGCGTCGCGCAGGCGGTGCAGGCCCTGGTTGAGGACCTTGGGGCTGATGCCGCCGATGCGCCGCACCAGTTGGTGCGGGCGCACCGGGCCGTGGCGCAGCGCCCACAGGACGACCGGGTCCCAGGTGTGGGCGAGCAGGTCGAAGGCGAGGCGGGCGGGGCAGTCGGCGAGAAGTTCCTGGTGGTCGGTCATGTACCGGATGGTGCCCGATCCGGCGCCTACTGTCGTGGCGAGGTCCGTACGGGCCGCAGGGGACAGGGGAGTTGTGGCATGAGGATCGGGATCGTCGGTACCGGGGCGATGGCGCGGGCGCTGGGCGGCGCGTGGGTGCGGGCCGGGCACGAGGTGCTGGTGGGCGGGCGCGACGCGGGCCGGGCGGCCGGTGCGGCGGGGGACGCGGGCGGTGCCCGGTGGGGCGGGGTCGGGCAGGCGGTGGCGCACGGGCGGGACGCGGTGCTGCTGGCCGTCCCGCACCGGGCCGCGCCCGCCGTGGCCGGCGCGCACGCGCGGGAGCTGGCGGGGCGCACCGTGGTGGACTGCTCCAACCCGGTGGGCGAGGGGTTCGCCCTGGCCACCGGACGGGGGCCCTCGGCGGCCGAGCGGATCGCGGCCGCCGCCCCCGGGGCGCGGGTGGTCAAGGCGTTCAACCTCTGCCACGCGAGCGTGTGGGACCTGCGCCCGCCGGTCTTCGACGGGCGGGCGCTGGCGGTGCCGCTGTGCGGGGACGACGAGGGGGCGCTGGCCACCGTCGCGGCCCTGGTGCGGGACACGGGCTGCGAGCCGCTGACGGCCGGGCCGCTGGAGCGCGCCCACCTGCTGGAGGCGACGGCGGCGCTGCTGATCGGCCTGTGGGTGGGCCAGGGCGCCGACGCCCAGGCCATCGCCCCGCCGCTCGCCCACGCCGGCCCCCACGCCTGACCGCCCCGCCCACGCCTGACCGCCCCGCCCACGCCTGCGGCCCCCGCACCCGCCCGAACCACACCCGGACCCGCTCCGCCCGGACCCGCCGCGCCGCGCCGCGGCCCGCACGCCGGGCGGGCGGTGTGCCGCGGCCCGAACCGCCGGGGCCCTCTCAGGCGTAGCGGTCGAACAGGCCCTGCAGGTAGTCCTCCAGGCGCCCGGTCAGCACGGCGGGTGTCAGGTCGGTGCGGCCCAGTTCCCGCCAGGGCTCGGCGACCTTCTGCGCGTCGGGGGCGAAGGCGAGGGCGTCCAGCAGCCGCCAGTACAGGTGCGCGCGGCCCTCGGCGAGTTCGCGGCCGCCGGCGGCGGTGTAGCGGTCGGCGAAGGCCAGGCCCGCCGCGGGGCCGTGCAGCAGGGCCAGGGCGGTGGCGCAGTGGGCGACGTCCAGGTCGGCCGGGCCCCAGGAGGTCTCCACCCAGTCGACGACCCCGGCGACCGCGAGGCCGGTGCCCGTGCCGGTGAACAGCACGTTGCCGGGGTGGAAGTCGCGGTGCAGGAAGCAGGCGTGGTGCGCGGGCGCCTCGCCGCCGATCACCTCCACCGCCCGCTCCCACAGGCCGGTACGGGCGGTGCCGGCGGGCACGGCGACCCGGTCGGGGGCCGTCCACGCCTGCCAGGCGCGCGGCCGCTCCCGCTCGCCGACCGCCAGGGCGTGCACGGCGGCCAGTTGGGCCGCCAGCAGGTCGGCGCGGGCGGGCGCGTCGCCGTCCTCGGCCAGGCGCACGCTGCCGGGCAGGTGGGTCATCACCAGTGACGGGTGCTCGCACACCGCCCCCGCCGCGTCCACCGCGACCAGCCGCGCCGCCGGGACGGCGCTGCCCTCCAGCAGGCGCAGCACGGCGGCCTCGCGGGCCAGCAGCCCCGGGGCGTGGCGGCGGTAGAACGGTTTGACGAAGGAGCGCAGCACCAGCGCGTACGGGTCCGCGCCGCCGGGGCGTTCGACGTCCAGGCGGCGCATCCGCGAGGTCCAGCCGCCCTTGAGCGCGGTCACCGCGGTGACGCGTTCACCGGGCCCGAGGTGCTCCTGGACCCACCGGCGCGTGCCGTCCCGTCCCCGGCCGGGGTCGTCGCTGTCGATCATGGGCGGCAAGCCTACGCCCCGCCCCCGCCCGCCCCGCCCCACGGGGGGCCGGAGCCGACCGACGGACGCTCAACTCCCGTACCGTCGCCGCCCGGACCGCCCTCACACCCCCGGCCCCGCGCACACCCCGCCCCCCTGCCCGGCCTCCGCGTCCGCGGCCGCCACCACCGCCGCCAGCAGCCCCGGGAACCGCCGCTCCAGCTCCTCGCTGCGCAGCGCGTTCATCTTGGTGGTGCCCACGTAGTACTGGCGCAGCAGCCCCGCCTCGCGCAGCACACCGAAGTGGTGGCTGGAGGTCGAACGCCCCACCGGCAGGTCGAAGGAACCGCAGCTCAGATCGGCTCCCGAGTGCGCGAGCGTGCGCACCACCGTCCTGCGGGCCGGATCAGCGAGCGCCTCCAGCACCTGCTGGACGCTCACGTCCTCCACACCAGGGTGCACGATCACCCGCGCCGCCACGCGTGCCCGTCCCACACCCACCACCCCTTCCCAACACTCGACCCCCGTCCGTTCGATGGCCAAAGACCGCGCCGTGTGCGCGACTTCACGTACACGACGCTACTATGCCCGACCCGGCCGCCACGCTCACCGCAACAGCCGCGCAACACGCCCCCGGGCCCGGGCGACCGGGCGCCGCGACCGCGCAACGGCCGCCGCGCCGCCCGGACACGGCGCCGGCACGGGAGGCACCGGCGACGGGCATCGCCGCAGGCCCCAAGCCCCCGGCGGGGCACGGCGGGACACCGGCGGGCCGCGACCGGGCGCGGCCGGGCGGCACGCGCGCGCCCCGCCGGACGGGGGGACCGGCGGGGCGGCGGAACACGGCGGACACGGCGCACGGGCCGGGCGCGCCGGACGGACCG
>NZ_JBHXTL010000091.1:0-42151 GCF_042677365.1 Kitasatospora sp. NPDC127116 | reverse complement strand
CCCGGACACCGTACGGTGTCCGGGCCGCCGTGTTGTCCGGGCCTGTCCGGGCCTACCCCGCGACCGGTGCGAAGCGGACCGGGAGGTACATCAGCGCCCGGTGGAACGGGCCCGGGCGCCAGAGCAGGTCCTCGGCGGGGGTGGAGAGTTCGAGGTCGCTGAGGCGGCTGCCCAGCTGCTCGATGGCGGTGATCGCGATCAGCAGGGCCGGGTCCCGGGCCGGGCAGGCGTGCGGGCCGGCCGCCCAGGCCAGGTGGGCGCTCTCCCCGCTGCGCAGCCCGCCGTCGTCGGTGGGCGGCGCGGCCTGGGAGTTGGCGGCCGCGTACGAGACCAGGACCAGCGTGCCCGCCTTGATCTCGCGGCCGTGGAAGGTGATGTCGTACCGCGGGTAGTGGGCCGAGAGGTTGGCCATCGGCGGCTCGTGCCAGAGCACCTCGTCGATCGCCTGGTGGGCGGTCATCGCCCCGCCGAACAGCGAGCCGGCGTAACGGGCGTCGGTGAGCAGGCGCAGCAGGGCGTTGCCGATCAGGTTGGTGGTCGGCTCGTGCCCGGCGATCAGGGTCAGGGTGATCTGCCGGATCACCTCGTCGTCGTCCAGCCCGACCGGGTGGGTGACGAACATCGAGGTGAGGTCGTGCCGGGGGCGCGCGCGGCGCTCGGCGACCATCGCGGTGACCACCGCCAGGAGCTTCCCGTACGAGGCGCCCGCCCGCGCGGTGGACTCGATCAGCCCGGTGATCGCGTCCACCACCTCCTCGCGCTGCTCCTGCGGCACGCCGAACCAGGTGGTGAGCGCGAAGGCGGGCAGCCGGCGGGCGTACTCGGCGATCAGGTCGGCGTGCCCGACGGCGGCGAAGCGGTCGATCAGCCGGTGCGCGGTCCCGGCGACCTGGCGCTGGAGCCGGTGCGGTTCGAACAGCGCGAGGGCGTCGGTGATCACCGCCCGGTAGCGCGCGTGGGTCTCGCCGTCGCTGAACAGCGCGGTCGGGCGGTAGCCGAGGACGGGCAGCAGCGGGGAGTCCGGCGGGACGGTGCGCTGCCAGGCCCGGGAGTCCTTGGAGAAGGTGTCGGTGTCGCGCAGCAGGTCCAGTGCGGCCTGGTAGTCGGTGACCAGCAGGGCCTCGACGCCGGGCGCGACCTCGACCGGGGCGACCGCGCCGTGCCGCCGCAGCCGCTCGTAGACCAGCTGGGGGTCGGCGGCGAAGACCGGGCCGTGGATCGGGGTCGGGCGGGACTCGACGGTCACGGCTGCTCCGGGGTGGCGGGGTCCGAGGTGGCGGGGGCGGCGGGCAGGGCGTCCAGGACGTGTTCGGCCAGCGCGATCAGCGCGTCCAGGCTGCTGTCGCGCTCGCGGGCGTCGCAGAGCAGCAACGGGGTCGCGGCGTGCAGGTCCAGGTGGGTGCGCAGCACCTCGACCGCGTGCTCCGGGGCGTCCGGGAAGCGGTTGACGGCGACGGCGTACGGCAGGCCCTGCTCCTCGACCATGTCCATGATCTCGAAGGAGTCGGCCAGCCGGCGGGTGTCGGCGAGCACCAGGGCGCCCACGGCGCCGCGGGCGATGTCCTGCCAGAGCGGGAAGAAGCGGCGCTGACCGGGGGTGCCG
Organism: Kitasatospora sp. NPDC127116; assembly: GCF_042677365.1. NCBI lineage: Bacteria > Bacillati > Actinomycetota > Actinomycetes > Kitasatosporales > Streptomycetaceae > Kitasatospora > Kitasatospora sp. NPDC127116. The sequence continues at coordinate 40,548 of NZ_JBHXTL010000091.1, read as the reverse complement.
AACATGTAGAGCACGACGTTGCCGGGCAGGGTGAGCCGGCCGAAGTCGACGGCGACCGTGGTGGTGGCCTTCTCGGGCAGGCCGGCCAGGTCGTCCACCGGGCGGCCGGTCTCGGTCATCGCCTCCTCGGTGTGCAGGGTGGCGATCTCCGAGAGGGTGCGGATGAGGGTGGTCTTGCCGACCCCGAACGGGCCGGCCACCACCAGCTTCATCAGCGTCTGGTCCCGGTCGGGCAGGTAGCCCACCCGGCTCTGGTCTTCCGGGTCCGGCCGGGCGGCCGGGTCACCGGAGCGCACGGAGTCCAACGAGGAGCCTCTCGACGATGGAGCGGTCGGTCTGCTGGGCGCGCGGGATCGGTGCGCGGGCGTGCAGGCAGCCCGACTCGACCAGATCGGCCGCGAGGAAGACGGTGGCACTGACCGGCAGGCGCAGGTGCGCGGCGGCCTCCACCACGGTCAGCGCGCCGGGGCGCAGCAGTTCCCAGAGCCGGCGGTGTTCGGGTTCGAGCGCGGCCGGCGGGTCGGCGCGGTCGGCGAACAGCACGGTCAGCCGCTCGAAGCCCTTGGTGCCGGGGCGGCTGCGGCCGCCGGTGGCCAGGTAGGCGGGCACCATCCGCCTGCGGGGGGCGGCGGTCATGACCGGCCGTCGTCGTCCTGCCGCCGGGTCGGGCTCGCGAGCGCGCGACCGAGGGCGGCGACCTGCAGCTGCATCTGGTAGGCCACGTTGCCGAGTTGGGCGTCCGGCGAGGTGAACACGGCGAGCGAGGTGTTCTCCCCGGCGGGCACCACGATGGCGTAGCCGAGGTCGGACTCCACCACGGTCTGGGCCAGCCTGGGGCGCTCGGCGTCGGTGAACGCGGCGGTGAAGGCCCGGGCGGCGGCGTGCACGGTGGCGGTCATCGCGGCGACCCGCTCGGCCGAGGCGCGCTCCAGGCCGTCCGAGGCGCCCTCGACCAGGCCGTCCCCGGTGGCGATGACCGCGTGCAGCACCCCCGGCAGCTCCAGCAACGGGGTCAGCACCCACGAGATCTCGTCGGTGGTGGTCGGGCTGGGCGTGCTGCTCACTGCTCGGCTCCTTCTAAGGTCTGACCGGTGCTCTGGTCACCGGGGTCGTGGCCGGGGGTGGTGTCGCCGGGGTCGTGGCCGGGGGTGGTGTCGCCGGGGGCGGCGGGGGTGCCGGTGGCGCCGGCGCCGGTCTCCTCGTGGGCGGCCCGGGCCACGGCGGCCCGGCCGGAGTCGGTGCCCTGCTGCAGCGCCTGCCAGTGGGCGGCGGCCTGCTCGGGGGTGCGGTCGGACGCCGGGGTGCGGTCGGATACCGGGGTGCGGTCGGATACCGGGTCGCGAACGGGGACGGGCCTCGCGCCGGGCGGCTGCTCGGCGGCCAGCGGACGGCGGCGCCGCCGGGTGGGCAGGCCGGTGCCGTCGTCGGCCACGGGTGCGTCCGCCGCGGGCGCACCGGCCGTCGCGCCGTCCTTCGTGGTGGCGCCGAGCGGCGCATCGCCGGCCGGCTCGGCACCCCCTGCCGTCGCGCCGTCCGCCCGGCCGTCCGCGACCGGATCGGACGCCACCGGATCGGGCACCACCCGGATGGCCGGGGCCGGGTGCGGGCCCGGCTGGTTGTGGCGGTCGGCGAGCTGCGGGCCGTCCTGCTCGTCCGCGTCGCGCATCGGCGGGACGGCCGCGACGGTGGGCGCCGGGGCCGGGCCTGCGCCGGCCCGCAGCGGCAGCGGGGTGAGCACCGACAGCGGCTGCTCGTCGTCCACGACGGTCACCAGCGCGGCCGGGATGCGCAGGATGGTCCGCATGCCGCCGTACGGCGAGGGCTCGACGTGACAGGAGAAGCCGTACTGGCGGGCCAGCTTGCCGATCACCGCGAAGCCGGTCTTGGGCGGGTTGCCGAGCTCGGTGAGCAGCATGTCGGGCGGGCCGGCCAGCAGCCGGCGGGCGCGGCGCAGCTGGTCCTCGTCCATGCCGATGCCGCTGTCGTCGATGATCACCAGCGCGCCGCGGCCGCCCTGCTGGACGGTGACCGGGACGTCGGTCTCCGGGTGGGAGTAGGCGGTGGCGTTGGCGAGCAGCTCGGCGATGGTGACGGCGATCGGCTCGGCGGCCCGGGCGACCACGGCGAGGCGCTGCTCGCGCAGGTGGTTGGCGACCTTGATCCGGGCGTAGCCGGGCACCCGGGAGAGCGCGCCGACGACCACCTCGGCGAGTGGCGAGTCGGTGCGGGCCAGGCCCGGCCAGGCCTCGCAGAGCACCGCGATGGTCTGGATCCGGCGCAGCGCGACCTCGTTGCGGAAGTCGACCTCCAGCAGCCGGGGGTCGTCGTGCTCGTGCTGGAGCTGCTGGACCAGGCTCTGGATCTGGTACAGCAGGGTCTGGATCCGGGAGGTGGCGCCGCGCATGGCGGCGCGGGCGGCGGCGTCCACCCGCTCGCGCTCGTCGGCGAGGGCGGCGTGCGCGGCGTCCAGGACGGCCTGCAGCGCCCGGACCGCCTCGGGGCCGACGGCCTGCGGGTCCAGTGGGCCGACCAGTGGGGCGTTGCCGTGGGTGAGCCGTACGGCGGTGGCGGCGATCCGCTCCTGGGCGAGGTGGCCGATCTCGGCGAGCAGCGCGGTCGCCCGCGCCTCGGCGGCGGCGAGCGCGCTCTCGGCCCGCTCGGCCCGGTCGATCGCGGCGGCGCCCTGCTGCAGGGCGTCCCGGACGGTGTCCTGCGCGTGCCGGGCCGCTTCCTGTGCCTCGCGGACGCTGTCCTCGGCGGCGCGGGTGCGCTCCTGCGCCCGCTGGGCCTCCTCGGCGGAGCGCCGGGCGGCCTCCTGCGCCTCGCGCTGCTGCTGCTCGGCGCGGGCGAGCCTGCCCTCGGCGGCCCGGGTGCGCTCCTCGCTCCGGCCGAGCGCGGTCTCGGCGGCCGTCGCCCGGGCGACGGCCCCGGCCCGGCCGCGGGCGAGCACGGCCGCGGCCACGGCGGCGACCAGCGCCAGGACGATCAGCGCGATCTGCGTCATCGAAGTCCTCGGGGGTGCTTTGCGGGTGTGACCGGGTGGTGCGGCCGGACCTGCCGGGAGGGGCGCGTTCCGGGAGCGCGGGCGGGGTCAGTTCCCGACGGCGCGCGGGCGCGGGGAGCGGGCGGCGTCCTCGGCCAGTTCCCGGGCCACCAGGGCGACCTGGCCCATGGCCTCCAGGGCGCCGGGGGCCGCGGAGCCGTCCAGGTGCCGGTACTCGGCCGCGAGGGTGAGCACCAGCCGCTCGGGCAGGCCGAGTTCGGGGTGGCGCTGTTCGGCGATCACCCGCCGGGCGGCGTCCAGCGCGGGTATGCCGGCGGCGTGCAGGGCGTGGGCGCGCTCGCGAACGTAGGAGAGGTAGCCGATGTGCTCCCGGACGCCGTCGCGGTCGAGCACCGGGCCGTGGCCGGGCACGAAGATCTCCGCGCCGGTGGCGAGGGCCTGCTCGCAGGCGCCGATGACGTTCTCCAGCGGTCCGGCCCAGTGCGAGGGGTGGTCGCCGGGCTGCTCGGGCGTCGAGGAGAAGATCACGTCGCCGGTGAAGACCGCGCGCTGGTGCGGGAGGTGGACCATGAGGTCCCCACCCGTGTGGGCGGCGGGCAGGCTGGTGATTTGCACCGGGTAGCGGCCGACGGTCAGCTCCAGCTCACCGGTGAAGACGGTGTCGGGGCGCACCGGCGCGGTGCCGGACCAGTCGAACTGCCCGAAGTGCTCCCTCAGGTAGCCGCCGAGCGGCGACTGCGGGTCGCTGTTGACGACCAGCGCGTGCTGCTGCTGCGGGGTGGGCTCCCAGTGGATGTGCTCCAGCGCCTCGCGGGTGGCGATCACCTCGGCGTCCGGCAGCACCCCGGCGCCCCACAGGTGGTCCCCGTTGGCGTGGGTGACGACCACCCGGTCGATCCCGACCCCGTCCGGCAGCAGCCGCCGGCTCGCGGCGAGGAACTCCCCGGCCATCGAGGGGTCGTACGGCGTGTCGATCCAGAGCGCGGTGGCCTCCGAGGCCAGCAGCCCGCAGTTGGCCAGGCCCCAGCCCCGCTTCGGCGGGAGCCACACGTACAGGTCCTCGGCAATCGCGCTCACGTTCGCACGGCTGATCGTCATGTGCGCGATTATGCCCATGTCGTGACAGGAGTGGAGCAAAACCATTACAGTTCAAGCCACTTCGCGCCCGAAGCAACCCGAGCTGTCCCGATTCGTCCCACGTGGTCTGGACCACATCTGGCCGAAGTGGCCCGGCCCGGGCCCCGGTTGGGCCCGGGCTGGGCCGGGGTTCGGTCCGCGCCGGGCCGGAGTTCGGTCCGGGGGGAGCGTCAGATCTCCTGCTCCGCCGACCGCTCCAGCTGCTTGATCCCCTTGCGCTCCCCCGCACAGCGTTCGTAGCCGAGCCAGGCGTTGATCGCCAGCATCGGCCCGTTGGTCGTGTCGTTGCTGGTGTACGCGTGCCGGTAGCCGGCCGCCGCGGCGAGCCGCAGCGACTCCAGCTTGGCCAGCTTGCTCAGCCCCCGGCCGCGGAACTCCCGGCGGCAGGCGGTGAACGCGGACCAGTAGCGGTCCGCGCCGTCCGTCTGCACCATGCTGAAGGCCGCCGGCCGGCCGTCCACCACGGCGACGACGCTCAGCGCCGCGTCCCGGTCCGGCCTGGCCCAGTCGTTGCGCAGCCAGTCCTCGTACGTGAGGGCGTCCATCGGCACCTCGCTGCCGGGCTCGTCCATGATGGCGTCCGCCTCGACCAGGAACACCGGGTACGGGTCGTCCGCCCAGTCGGCGGCCGGGCGCACCTCGACACCGGCCGGCCGTACGGGAGCGGGCGGCAGCGGCAGCGCGAGGTCCCGTCCGGCGAACTGCATGGTGCGCCCGATCCGGTAGCCCCGGGCGGTGGCGAAGGCCTGCGAGGCGGGCTCGTCGTCCAGCCAGGTGTGCAGCTCCGTCACGCCGTGCCCGGTCAGGTGCCGCTCGGCCGCGGCCAGCAGGGCGGTGGCCGCGCCGCGCCGCCGGTACTCCGGCAGCACGCTGCCGTTGGCGTAGCCGACACCCGTGGTCGTCGTCCCCAGCACCACCCCGCAGCGCACCGCGCCGACCACCCGGCCGTCCAGTTCGGCGACGAAGGTGCGGAAGTGCTCCTCGGGGCTGGGCTGGGCGTTCAACCAGACCAGCGTCTCGGCGGAGAGCACCAGGTGTTCGCGCCCGGCCCGGTGGGCCGCGGCCACGGCCACGGCGTCCTCGGGGCGGAAGTCACGGATCGTCACGGAGGAGGAATTCAAAGAAGTCATGGATTCCCACGCTAGCCCCGCGGGCCCGCCCGGCGCCTCCGGTTTTCCCGCCGGAAGGGCACCCCACCTGCGCGGACGGCCCGGGCTCGGGACCAAAGTCCCTCACGACCGGCACGACATGCTCAAATAATGCTCTGAGAAGACCGGGCGAGGCTTGGCAGCCGCCCCGCCCGGGGACATTCTCAGCAGCACGGCCGCGCGGTTCCGGCGACGACGCCCGCACCGCTCGACGGCCCTCCCACCCGGCCCTCCGAAGGGGGCGAACCGATGACTTCCCCTGCCCTGGAACTGCCTGCCTCCGCCACCGCGCGCCGAGGAGCCGCGCCCCGGGAGACCGCGCCCCGTCTGGGCGTCGGCCTCGGCTGGCGCAGCGAGATCGACACCGTGGTCGAGAGCCGGCCCGGCCTGGACTGGGTCGAGGTGGTCGCCGAGAACATCTGCGCCGACCACCTGCCCGAGTCCCTGACCGTGCTGCGCGGACGCGGCGTCACCGTCGTCCCGCACGGCGTCGGCCTCGGCCTCGGCGGCGCCGACCTGCCCGACCCCGGCCGCCTCGACCGGCTCGCCGAGGCCGCGCTGGCCCTCGGCTCCCCGCTGGTCAGCGAGCACCTGGCGTTCGTCCGGGCCGGCGGTCTGGAGGCCGGCCACCTGCTGCCCGTCCCCCGCACCCGGGACTCGCTGCGGGTGATCGCCGAGAACGTCCGGATCGCCCAGGACCACCTGCCGGTGCCGCTCGCCCTGGAGAACATCGCCGCCCAGCTCGCCTGGCCGGACGACGAGTTCACCGAGGGCCAGTTCCTCGCCGAGCTCGTCGAGCGCACCGGCGTCCGGCTGCTGATCGACGTCGCCAACCTGCACACCAACCGGGTCAACCTCGGCATCGACCCGGCCGCCGAGCTCGACCGCCTGCCGCTGGAGGCGCTCGCCTACGTCCACGTCGCGGGCGGCACCCTGGTCGACGGCGTCTGGCACGACACCCACGCCCACCCCGTCACCGAACCGGTGCTGGAAGTGCTGGCCGAACTCTGCGCGCGGGTCGCCCCGCCCGGGGTGCTGCTGGAACGGGACGCCAACTTCCCGCCGCCCAGCGAGCTGGCCGGTGAACTGGACGCCATCCGCCGGGTGCTGGAGGGGAGCACCCGGCGATGAACGACCTGACGAGAACGGCGCGGGAGAACACCGACCCGCGACCCACCACCGACCGCGACCCCGCCGCGCAGGGCCCCGCCGAGCCGGGTTCCGCCGAGCCGGACCTCGCCGCCGCCCGGCGGCGCCTGGCCCGGCGCCAGGAGGAGCTGCTGGCCGCCCTGGTGGCCGGCGGGCCCGTCCCGCCCGGCTTCGACGAGCGGCAGGTCCGCGCCCAGTCCACCGGCCTGGCCGCCAAGCGGCGGGACACCACCGCCAAGGTGGCCCCGGACCTGCCCCGGGCGCTCGGGGCGCAGTACGGGCCGCTCTTCCTCGGCTACGCCCGCTCCCACCCGCAGACCGGCGGCTACCGGGCCGACGCCCGGGCCTTCGCGCAGTGGGTGCTCACCGACGGCGGCCCGCTCGCCGACGACCACCGCCGGGCCCTGGAGCAGTGGCTCCACCCGGCACCCGTACGGCCGCCGGGCCCGCTCGCGCGCCTGCGCCGGGCCCTGCGCCCGGACCCGCGCCGCTAGCCGGCGGCCGGGCCGCCGGCGAACCCGGCGGCACCTGATCCTGACGCACTGTCACCACCTCGGGGGAACAGCCCATGTGGCACAACAGCTACTTCGTCGTCCCGGCCGTCCTGCTGGCGGCCGCCGCCCTGTACGCCGCCCGGACCCGGCAGCACATCGGCCGGGTCCGCTACGCCAAGGGCCTGCCCGGCCGCGGTCTGCCGCTGCTCGACACCGCGTTCCTGTCCGGCGGGCCGGGGCGGGTGTTCGACACCGCCGTGGTCCGGATGCACATGAGCGAGCAGGTCGTGATCAGCCGCTCCGGTCTGGTCACGCTCACCGGCTCCAAGCCGTACGACGCCGTCGACAAGGCGGTCCAGGACGCGGTCGGTCCGACCGGCAGCCGTCAACTCGGCTCGCTGCGCCACACCGTGATGCGCTCCGCCGCCGTCCAGGAGATCGGTGACCGGCTCGCCGACCGCGGCCTGCTGCGCCGCCCCGAGCGACTGCGGCGGGCCCGCACCGCCCGTCGGCTGCTCTGGCTCGCGCTGCTGCTCGTGGTGGCCTCCGCGGTGGCCTCCCTGCTGCTCGACGACGGCACCGCCGGCCACGACCGCCCGAACCTCTGGGTCCCGGGCCTCCTGCTGTTCGGGGGCCTCACCGCGCTGCTCGCCACCGCGCCGGTCAAGGGCCGGATCACCCCGGCCGGGCAGCGCCAGCTCTCCCTGATGCAGGGCACTCCGTGGAAGCCCAACGCCGGGATGCCGCCCCGGCTGGCCGGCGGCGCGCTGCTGGGCGCGCTCGCGCTCGGCGGCCTGGCCGCCGCCGGGCTGGACAACCCGGAGCTGGAGGCCGCGATGCTGACCGCGTCGGCCGAGGAGGAGGCCGTACGGCAGGCGGTCGCCGCGAACGCCTCCTCGTCGTCCTCGTCCTCCTCGTCGTCGGCGTCGTCGGCGTCCTCGTGCTCCTCCGGTTCCTCCGGCTCCGACGGCGGCTCCGCCTCCTGGTGCGGGTCCTCCGACTCCGGTTCCTCCGGCTCCGGTTGCGGCTCGTCCAGCTGCGGGTCCTCCTCGTCGAGCTGCGGATCCTCTTCGTCGAGCTGCGGGTCCTCGTCCTCATCCAGCTGCGGGTCCTCGTCCTCATCCAGCTGCGGGTCCTCGTCCTCCTCCAGCTGCGGGTCGAGCTGTGGCGGCGGCTGCGGCGGCTCCTGAGACCCGCCGGGCGCGCCGCCGGACGTCACAGTTCGGTATCGCGGACCGGGAAGACGTTCCGCCCGCCGTCGACGCAGGCATACAACAAGCCCATGTGGTTGCTGTTCCTCATACCGGCCTGTGTCGCGGCGGTCCTGTCCTGCCTCCGACTGGTCCGGATGACCGCCACCGCCGACGCCCTGGCCGACCAGGCCGGCCTGCGGCCCCCCGAAGCCGTCGGCATCGGCCTGTACGAGACCGCCTACCTGGCCGGCGGCCCGGACCGGGTGGTCGAACTCGCCCTCGTCCTGATGACCGGCCGCGGGCGGCTGCACCTGGCGCACACCGGCTGGACCACCGTGGTCGACCCCAGGGGCCGCAGCCGCCTGGAGCGGGCGGTCATCGCCACCGTCGGCCCCGAGGTCCAGTGCCGGACCGACGAGCTGCGCCGGGCCATGGCCGAGCACCCCACCGTGCTGGAGATCGGCGCCCGGCTCACCCTGGCGGGCCTGGCCACCCCGGCCCTGGTGCAGCGCAACACCGTGGTGGTGGTCCGGCAGGTCCGGCACGCGCTGCTGCTGACGCTGGTGCTGCTGGCCGCCTCGCTGGCCCTCGGCGGCTTCACCGGGGGTGACACCCTCGCCCCGCTCGCCTGGTTCTCCCTGCCGGTGGCGCTCACCTCGGGCACCCTGCTGATGGCCCGGGTGGACGTCTACCCGTACACCCGCTGGGCCTCCCCGGTCGGCCAGGAGGTACTGCGCGAGGTCCGTCCGACCCGCCAGCGCGGCCTGGCCGACGACGAGGAGCGCGAACTGCTCACCGCCGTCGCCATGAACGGCCCGGCCGTCCTGCCCGACGCCCGGCTCCGCGCCGCCCTGCGCCCGCACCGGACCTGAAAACCGGCTGCGCCGACCGCTGCGACCAGGGCAGACTCCCATCCATGGACGCACCCGACCCCGCCGAGCGGCGCCCCGCCGACCGCGCCCCGGACTCACCCGCCCTCGGCCGGAAGGGCCTCGCGACGCTGGAGCGCGCCCGCTCCGAGGGCCGCCCGGTCCGGCTGCGCCGCTCCATCCCCGGCGCGGACCGGCTGGAGGGCTTCGTCCTCGGCACCGGCCCGGTCTGGACCCTGCTCGCCACCTGCACCGACCACCGCCTCGACGGCTGGAGCGCCGTCCGCACCGCCGACCTGCACAAGGTCCGCGACCGGGGCGGCCCCGAGAGCCTGACCGTACGGGTGCTGCGCCGCCGCGGTCTGTGGCCGGTCCGCCCGCCCGGCGCCGACCTGCCGCTGGACGACCTGCCCGGCCTGCTCACCGCCGCCTGCGCCGAGTACGGTCTGATCGCCCTGCACACCGAGCGCCGCGACCCCGGCGCCTGCTGGGTCGGTACGGTCACCGCACTGCGGCCCGCCTCGCTGCGGCTGCACGAGGTCGATCCCGAGGCGCGCTGGCACCCGGAGCCGACGAAGTTCCGTTTCGAGGACGTCACCCGGGTCGACCTCGGCGACCACTACACCTCCGTGCTGCGCGAGTTCGCCGGGCCGCGCCCGTAGCGACGCCGGAGGCCGGCTCCCCGTCGGGGAACCGGCCTCCGGGAGGAACCGCGGGAACCGTCAGACCAGGCCGTTCAGCAGCTCGCTGACCGGCTTGCGCCGACCGGTGAAGAACGGCACCTCCTCGCGGACGTGCAGCCGGGCCCGGGAGGGGCGCAGATCGCGCATCAGGTCGACGATCCGGTGCAGCTCGTCGGCCTCGAAGGCGAGCAGCCACTCGTAGTCGCCGAGCGCGAACGAGGCCACCGTGTTGGCCCGCACGTCCGGGTAGCCGCGCGCCATCTGGCCGTGCTCGGCGAGCATCGCGCGCCGCTCGGCGTCCGGCAGCAGGTACCACTCGTAGGAGCGGACGAACGGGTACACGCAGACGTAGTCGCGCGGGCGCTCGTCGGCCAGGAAGGCCGGGATGTGCGACTTGTTGAACTCGGCCGGGCGGTGCAGCGCCATGTTCGACCAGACCGGCTCCAGCAGCCGGCCGAGGCCGGTGCGGCGGAAGCGGTTGTACGCCTCCTGGAGGTCGTCCGAGTCGGCGGCGTGCCACCAGACCAGGATGTCGGCGTCCGCGCGCAGACCGGAGACGTCGTACGTGCCGCGCACGGTCACGTCCTTGGCGGCCAGCTGGGCGAACAGCTCGTCCACCTCGGCGGCCAGCGCGGTGCGGTCCTCGGGCAGGGCGCCCCTGAGCTTGAACACCGACCACATCGTGTAGCGGATGACCTGGTTCAGGTCGCGCGCCTTCTTCTTCTCGGGCTGCTGCTCCCGCTCAACGCTCTCAGTCATGCGCCCATTGTCCTCTCCGTGGAGCCTTCCCCGGTCGCCGGGGTCAACAGTCTGTCGACGGCGGCCGCAGCGGCGGCCGCCGAACCGATGCACGCCGGAATGCCCACCCCGTCGTACGCGGCGCCGCACAGCGCCAGCGCGCCCACCCGCGCCACGTGGGCCCGCACCCGGGCCACCCGGTCCAGGTGCCCCACCGGGTACTGCGGCAGACCGGCCGTGAAGCGGGAGACGAAGGTGTCGTACGGCCGGGCGGTCAGCCCGATCGCCTCCTCCAGGTCCGCCAGCGAGCGGGCCACCAGCTCCTCGTCCGGCAGCCCCAGCGCCTCCTCCTCGCGGTACCGGCCCAGCGAGGTGCGCAGCAGGAACGCGTCCGGCGCGGAACGCTCCAGCCAGCCCCACTTGTTGGAGGAGAAGGTCGAGGCCTTGATCCGCCGCCCGTCCACCGGCGGCACCAGGAAGCCGCTGCCGCCGGGCGGCTCGGCCAGTTCGGCGCGGCGGAAGGCCAGGGTCACCAGGGCCATGCCCGCGTACTCGACGGCGTCCAGGTCGGTGGCGGCCGCCGGGGCGTCCTCGCGCAGCAGCCGGGCCGCGACGGGGGCCGGGACGGCCAGCACCACGGCGTCCGCGTGCAGCACCTCGCCGCCGGTCACCACCCGCCAGCCGTCGGGGGTGCGGCGCAGCTCGTCCACCGGGGCGTCGGTGCGCAGGTCCACCCCCGCCTTGACACAGGCCGCGGCGACCGCGCCGGGCAGGGTGCCGAGGCCGCCGCGCAGGCCCTGGAACACCGGGGTGCCGACCACCTTCGGCCGGGAGGCCAGCTCGTGCACGCCCTCGACCAGCGAGCCGCCGCCGCGCGCGATCGGCAGCAGCTGCGGGACGGCGGCGCGCAGCGAGATCTCCTCGGCGCGGCCGGCGTAGACGCCGCCGAGCAGCGGCTCGACCAGCCGGTCCACGACCTCCTGGCCCAGCCGGTCGGCGACGTAGCGGCCGATCGCGACGTCCTCGCCGATCTCGCCGGGCCGCTCGTTCCGGGCCCGCTCCAGCCCCTCGTCGGTCAGCACGCCGGAGGCGGCCAGCGCCTCCAGGTCACCGGGGACGCCCATCACCTGCCCGCCGGGCAGCGGCCGCAGCGCGCCGCGGGTCCAGATCGCGGCCTTCGCGGTGGTCGGCGGCTCCAGTTCCTCGCCGAGCCCGACCGCCCGTGCCAGGTCCACCGCCTCCGGCCGCCGGGCCAGCACCGACTCGGCCCCGAGGTCCACCCGGACCCCGCCGACCTCTCCGCCCCACAGCTTCCCGCCGACCCGCCCGGACGCCTCCAGCAGCGTGACCCGCGCCCGCGCGGGCCCCCCGGCGGCACCGCTCAGGAAAGCGGCCGCGGCCAGCCCCGCGATCCCACCACCGACGACGACGACCTGTGCATCCGACATGCTCCGCAGTCTCGCAGGTCTTTACGCCGGACCCTCAATCCCCTGCACGCCCGAGGTCGATCGCGATCGGGAACGGCACCGGGCGTTCCAGCCTGCCGCGGAAGATTCCGGCCGGTGCGTAGGAAGCGGTCACCCGGTCCAGCTCGTAGACGTGCACGACCGGGCAGGCCGTCGTCCTCCTCGACGATCCAGTAGTGCGGGATTCCGGCCTCGGCGTGCCCCAAGATAGCGAGATCGGGGACGCGGCGGACCGCCACTTAGTCTGTGTGCCATGGAACCGATCATGGTGAGTGCGTGTCTGGCCGGGATCCCCTGCCGGTACGACGGGCGGGCGAAGACCTCCGACGACGCCGTGCGGCTGGTCGAGCGGGGGCGGGCCGTGGTGGTGTGCCCGGAGGGGGCGGGCGGGCTGCCGACGCCGCGGCCGCCGGCGGAGATCGTGGGCGGGGACGGCGCGGACGTGCTGGACGGGCGGGCCCGGGTGGTGGACGCGACCGGGGCGGACTGCACCGCGGAGTTCCTGGCCGGCGCCCGGGCGGCGCTCGCCGCCGCCGAGGAGGCGGGGGCCCGGCGGGCGGTGCTGATGGCGCGCAGCCCGTCCTGCGGCTGCGAGCAGGTGTACGACGGGTCGTTCACCGGGGAGCTGCGCCCCGGCGACGGGGTGACGGCGGCGCTGCTGCGCCGGGCCGGGATCGAGGTCACGGCCGGGTAGCGGGCCCCGGAGCGGCAGGGGCCCGCCACCGGGAGGTCAGCGCGCGCTGACCTCGTGGACGAAGGCGACGAGGCGGCTGAGCGCGTCCGGGTCCATGGACGGCAGCACGCCGTGGCCGAGGTTGAAGATGTGGCCGCTGGTGCCGAGCGCCTCGGCGGCCCGCAGCACCTCGGCGGCCTTGGTCTCCACCACCGCGGTGGGCGCGTACAGCACCGCCGGGTCGAGGTTGCCCTGCAGGCCCTTGCCCGGGCCGACCCGCTCGGCGGCGACGTTCAGCGGCACCCGCCAGTCGACGCCGACGATGTCCGCGCCGGCCTGGCCCATCAGGCCGAGCAGTTCGCCGGTGCCGACGCCGAAGTGGATCCGCGGCACGCCGTACTCGGCGACGGCGTCGAAGACCTTGGTGCTGGACGGCATCACCGAGCGGCGGTAGTCGTCCGGCGCGAGCGCGCCGACCCAGGAGTCGAACAGCTGGACGGCCGAGGCGCCGGCCTCGATCTGGACCTTGAGGAAGGCCGAGGTGATGTCCGCGAGCCGGTCCACCAGGGCGGCCCACAGCTCGGGCTGCCCGTACATCATGGCCTTGGTGTTCTCGTGGTTCTTGGACGGCCCGCCCTCGATCAGGTAGCTGGCCAGCGTGTACGGCGCCCCGGCGAAGCCGATCAGCGGGGTCTCGCCGAGCTCGTCCACCAGCAGGCCGACGGCCTCGGTGATGTAGGGGACGTCGTCCGGCTCCAGCGGGCGCAGCCGCTTCAGGTCCTCGACGGTGCGGATCGGGTTGGCGATGACGGGGCCGATGCCGGGCTTGATGTCGACGTCGATGCCGACGGCCTTGAGCGGCACCACGATGTCGCTGAAGAAGATCGCCGCGTCCACCTTGTGCCGGCGCACCGGCTGGAGGGTGATCTCCTTGACCAGCTCGGGCCGCATGCAGGACTCCAGCATGGGGATGCCCTCGCGGACCTTCAGGTACTCGGGCAGCGAGCGGCCGGCCTGGCGCATGAACCACACCGGCGTGTGCGGCACGGGCTCGTGCCGGCAGGCGCGCAGGAACGCGGAGTCGTGCGCGGCGCCGCGACGCCGGGGGGTGGTCTGGCCGCCGTCGGTGGGCGCCGTGGTGTCTGCCGTTGTCTCGCTCACGCGTCAAATCTTCGCACGCGTGCCGGGCCCGGTTTCCCGGCCGGTCTCGTCGGTTCCTCCAAGATCTGTCCGGGTTTGCCGTTCCGGCACGCCGCTGGGAGAGAAGTTGCGGCGATAACCCCGTTCTTCGACCTAGTCTTCGGGGCATGGCAGCGGTCGGAGGGCACCCCGCACAGGGTGGCGGAGCAGGTGGCGGAGCGGGGCACGAGGGGGTGCCGAGCGAGTTCCGGGCAGCCGTGGCGGCCCTGGACGGGGCCCGGCTGCGGCCCGAGGTGCAGCTCTCCCCCGCGCCGGCGCCGCGCCGGCTCGCCCCGTACTCGTTCGCGGTGACCGCCTCGGTCGAGGTCGACGGCGAGGAGCTGGCGGACGGCCGGCTGGTGCTGCTGTACGACCCGGCCGGGCAGGAGGCCTGGAACGGGGAGTTCCGGGTGGTCACGATGACCCGGGCCGAGCTGGAGCCGGAGATGGCGGGCGACCCGATGGTCTCCGAGGTGGGCTGGTCCTGGCTGCTGGACACCCTGCAGGCGCACGGCGCCGGGTACGCGGAGCCGTCCGGCACGGTGAGCCTGGCCTCCTCCCAGTACTTCGGCGGCCTGGCGGACCGCCCGTCCTCGACGGAGATCGAGATCCGGGCCTCCTGGACCCCGGCCGACGGCCGTTTCGAGCGGCACCTGGCGGCCTGGGCTGACCTGCTGTGCGTCAGCGCCGGCCTGCCGCCGACCGCCCCGGCCCCGCAGGGGCCCGCCGAGGTTCCTTCACTCGGTGGAGTGGTCCCGATGCCGGCCCGGCGACGCCCCCGGTCGCACTGACGGGTGGTGTGCGGGCCCGACGGCGCCCGGGGGCCGTACGCCACCCCCAGGGCTGACGGAGTGTGACTTCGGACCCGCTCTTCGTCAATTCACCGGTCGACACCGACCGATCGACACCGAATCTGATCGATTTTGTGCGAATACCGGGCATGTCGCATCAATCATTTGCGCGATTTGTCCGTATTGTTACTCACTAGATCGTGATCTTTCGCTAAAGCCGGGCACGGTTGCTGCCGAAGCAGACTGTGACCCTTTCCGAACGCGGAACACTCCGACCGCCCCCATCGGGGTTCCGTCCGCCACTCCCCGCAGGAGGCCTGGTGTCGGTCCTTCTTGAGCACCCCGCAAACGTGGTCGCCTACCGGCCGACCAAGCCCACCGCCATGGTGGTCATCGCCGATCCCCGTGTCCGAAACACCGTCACCCGCCACCTGTGGGCACTCGGCGTCCGCGACGTGATCGAGGTGTCCTCCATCGCCGAGGCCCGCCCCCGGGTCTCCACTCCCCGCGACATCTGCGTCGCCGACGTGCACCTCCCGGACGGCTCCGGGCTGACCATCCTCGCCGAGACCCGCGCCGCGGGCTGGCCCAACGGCCTGGCACTGTCCGCCGCCGACGACATCGGCGCGGTCCGCAGCGCACTGGCCGGCGGTGTCAAGGGATACGTGGTGACCGGTACCCGGACGAACGTCGCGATGCCGGGCCGCCCCGGGATGCCGCTCGGCGCCGCCGGGCTGGCCGGCCGGATGCGCCGCCCCGGGATGCCGGGCATGCCGGGCGCGGCCGGTGCGCCGGGCGCCCCCGGAGCACCTGGTGCGCCGGGCGCGCAGCAGGCCGCCTACCGCGAGCTCTCCGGTCGCGAGGTGGAGGTGCTGCGACTGGTCGCCGAGGGACAGTCCAACAAGGCGATCGGCGTGGCGATGGGCCTGTCGGCGCTCACCGTCAAGAGCCACCTCGCCCGGATCGCCCGCAAGCTGGGCACCGGCGACCGCGCCGGCATGGTCGCGGTCGCGCTGCGCACCGGCATCATCCACTGAGCCGGGCGCTCCGGACCGCTGCGGCGGCCGAGGAGGAACGTTCCTCCTCGGCCGCCGCCGTGCGGCCCCCGGCCTCCCGGCGCGCAGCCCGCCCGGGGACGGGCGGGCTGGCCGGCCTTCGCACCGTCCCCCCGTGTCACCCCCACGGCGCCGCCACGAAGCCCCGTACGGCGCCCGCGCGGTCCTGTGCCGCCCGCCCCGCGATCGCTCGGCGATCAACAGTCTGACCAGTCCGACAACACTCCCGGCCGTGAGGACCGTCGTACCCTTGGGGGGTGACCGACGCCGTAGCAGCCATCCCAGAAGAAGCAGCCCCGGTCCCGCTCCTCGAACCGAAGGACGGGATCCCACCCGTGGTGGCGGACGACCGGGCGCTGGCCGCCGTCGTCGCCGCCTTCGCGGGGGGCACCGGACCGGTGGCCGTCGATGCCGAACGGGCCTCCGGCTACCGCTACGGGCAGCGCGCCTACCTCATCCAGCTGCGCCGCGAGGGTTCCGGCTCCGCCCTGATCGACCCGATCGCCTGCCCGGACCTCAGTGAGCTCGGCCGGGCCGTCGAGGACGCCGAATGGGTGGTCCACGCGGCCAGCCAGGACCTGCCCTGCCTCGCCGAGGTCGGCATGAGACCCCGGCGCCTCTTCGACACCGAGCTGGCCGGGCGGATCGCCGGCTTCGCCCGGGTCGGCCTCGGGCCGATGACCGAGAACGTGCTCGGGCTGAGCCTCGCCAAGGAGCACTCCGCGGTCGACTGGTCCACCCGCCCGCTGCCCGAGCCGTGGCTGCGCTACGCCGCTCTGGACGTCGAGGTGCTGGTCGAGCTGCGCGACGCACTCGAACGGGAGCTGGACGCCCAGGGCAAGCTCGGCTGGGCGATGGAGGAGTTCGCCTCGATCGCCGCCGCGCCCCGCCCGGCCCCGCGCACCGACCCGTGGCGCCGCACCTCCCAGCTGCACAAGGTCCGCCGCCGCCGTCAGCTGGCCGTGGTGCGCGAGATGTGGCTCGCCCGCGACCGGATGGCGCAGGACCGCGACGTCTCCCCCGGCCGGGTGCTCGCGGACGCGGCGATCGTCAACGCCGCACTTGCCATGCCGCTGAACATCGCCTCCCTGCAGGCCGTCCAGGGCTTCGGCCCCCGGGTGCACCGGCGCCAGCTGGAGCAGTGGCTGGCGGCCGTGCAGCGCGGCCGGGAGGTCCCGGAGAACCTGCTGCCGCCGGCCACCGCGCCGCACGAGGGGCCGCCGCCGCCGCGGGCCTGGGCCGAGAAGGACCCGGTGGCCGCCGCCCGGCTCTCCGGCGCGCGCAGCGCGATCGGCGAGCTGGCCGAGCGCCACCACCTGCCGGCCGAGAACCTGATCACCCCGGACCTGGTCCGGCGGGTCTCCTGGCAACCGCCGGCCGACCCGGGCCCGGAGGGCGTGGCCGCCGCACTGCGCGGGCTCGGCGCCCGGCAGTGGCAGGTGGACCTGGTGGCGCCGGCGGTGGCCGCCGCCTTCGCCGCGGCGGTCGTCGCCCAGGACTGATCACGGCGCGGGGCCGGTCGGGGCCGATGTCCCGTGGCCCATGGCCGCGCGGGGCCGGTCGGGCCGGGGTCCGACCGGCGTTCGGGCCGGTCGCGGTCCGGGCCGATCCGGCAACACGGGAAGGGGATGTCGTCCGTACGGGCGACATCCCCTTCGCCGTACCCGGGAACGGCGCTCCTGGTCGGACGGCCGGGGAACGTGTCGGGAGACACATGGTCAGATCCCTCCGAGGGGCCTGGGCAGGTTGGTTACCGGCGGGTAGCATGGCCGTGATGCGGCGCCGCTCGGGTCTTCGACGGCGGCAGCCCGCCCACCTAAATGTTGGTCCCTGGGAGGAGAGCCCCCGTGCCTCGTACCGCGAGGGACGTCGTCTTCGTCGATGGCGTCCGCACCCCGTTCGGCAAGGCCGGCCCGAAGGGCATCTACCACGAGACGCGCGCCGACGACCTGGTCGTCAAGTGCATCCGGGAGCTCGTGCGCCGTAACCCGAACCTGCCCGTCGAGCGCATCGACGAGGTCGCCGTCGCGGCCACCACGCAGATCGGCGACCAGGGTCTGACCATCGGGCGCACCGCCGCCCTGCTGTCCGGCCTGCCGAAGTCCGTGCCCGGCTACTCGATCGACCGCATGTGCGCCGGCGCGCTGACCGCCGTGACCGCCACCGCGGGCGGCATCGCCTTCGGCGCGTACGACGTGGTCGTGGCCGGCGGCGTCGAGCACATGGGCCGCCACCCCATGGGCGAGGGCGTCGACCCGAACCCGCGCTTCGTCTCCGAGAAGCTGGTCGACGAGTCCGCCCTGTTCATGGGCATGACCGCGGAGAACCTGCACGACCGGTTCCCGCACCTGACCAAGGAGCGCTGCGACGCCTACGCCGTGCGCTCGCAGGAGAAGGCCGCCAAGGCGTACGCCAACGGCGACATCCAGCCCGACCTGGTGCCGATCACGATCCGCAACACCAACCCCGAGGTCGGCGAGACCGGCTGGGGCCTGGCCACCGTGGACGAGCCGATGCGCCCGGGCACCACGATGGAGAACCTGGCGGGCCTCAAGACCCCGTTCCGCCCGCACGGCAACATCACCGCGGGCAACTCGGCCGGTCTGAACGACGGTGCCACCGCCTCGCTGCTGGCCGCCGAGGACGTCGCCGAGGAGCTCGGCCTCCCGGTGAAGATGCGCCTGGTCTCGTTCGCCTTCGCGGGCGTCGAGCCCGAGGTCATGGGCGTCGGCCCGGTGCCGGCCACCGAGAAGGCGCTGGCCAAGGCCGGTCTGACCATCGACGACATCCAGGCCTTCGAGGTCAACGAGGCCTTCGCCGTCCAGGTCCTGGCCTTCCTGGACCACTTCGGCATCGCGGACGACGACGAGCGGGTCAACCCGTACGGCGGCGCGATCGCCTTCGGCCACCCGCTGGCCTCCTCCGGCGTGCGCCTGATGAACCAGCTGGCCCGCCGCTTCGAGCAGCGCCCGGAGGTCCGCTACGGCCTCACCACGATGTGCATCGGCTTCGGCATGGGCGGCACGATCATCTGGGAGAACCCGCATTGGAGCGGAGCGGAAACGTCGTCTCAGGTCGAGGGTGGTAAGTGACCATGGCCAACACCACTGAGCTGCTGACCCGCGGCGCCGAGCTCTTCCCGGGCGAGGTCGTCACGACCGCGCACGTCCGCCACCTCGACCTGCCGCTGCAGGCCGGCCGGCTGGCCCTGATCACCCTGGACAACGGCTTCGACCACACCAAGCCGACCACCTTCGGCCCGGGCTCGCTGCTCAAGCTGAACGAGGCGCTGGACCAGGTCGAGGCCGAGGCCGCCGAGGGCGCGATCGTCGGTGCCGCGATCACCGGCAAGCCGTTCATCTTCGCGGTCGGCGCCGACCTCAAGGGCGTCGAGCTGCTCACGGAGCACGCGGACGCGCTGGCCATCGGCAAGGGCGGCCACGACGTCTTCAAGCGGATCGCCTCGCTGCCCGTCCCCACCTTCGCCTTCTACAACGGCGCGGCGATGGGCGGCGGCGTCGAGGTCGGCCTGCACTGCGACTACCGCACGGTGTCGGCGGGCGTCCCGGCCTTCTCGCTGCCCGAGGTCTTCCTCGGCCTCGTCCCCGGCTGGGGCGGCTGCACCATCCTGCCGAACCTGGTGGGTGCCGGTAACGCCGTCAAGGTCATCATCGAGAACTCGATGAACCAGAACAAGCAGCTCAAGGGCAAGGACGTGTTCGAGCTGGGGATCGCCGACGCGATCTTCGAGCCGGCCGACTTCCTGGAGCAGTCGCTGCTCTGGGCCGCCAAGGTCCTCAAGGGCGACGTCGTCGTCGAGCGCGAGGCGATCGACCGCGGCAAGGCCTGGGACGACGCCGTCCTCTGGGGCCGCATGGTCGCCGACGCCAAGGTGCACGGCGCCGCTCCGGCCGCCTACCGGGCGCTGGACATCATCGCCGCCGCCAAGGACTTCGACCTCGCCGACAAGGCCAGCCTGCAGGCCGGCTTCGACGCCGAGGACACGGCCCTGGCCGACCTCATCATGAGCGGCGAGCTGCGCAGCGGCATCTACGCCTTCAACCTGGTGCAGCGCCGGGCCAAGCGCCCGGTCGGCGCGCCGGACAAGTCGCTGGCCCGCCCGGTCACCAAGGTCGGCGTCGTCGGCGCCGGTCTGATGGCCTCGCAGCTGGCGCTGCTGTTCGCCCGCCGTCTGGAGGTGCCGGTGGTCCTCACCGACATCGACCAGGCGCGCGTCGACAAGGGCGTCGGCTACGTCCACGCCGAGATCGACAAGCTGCTCGGCAAGGGCCGGATCAGCCAGGACAAGGCCAACCGCCTCAAGGGCCTGGTCTCCGGCTCGCTGGACAAGGCCGCCGCCTTCGGCGACGCGGACTTCGTCATCGAGGCCGTGTTCGAGGAGATGGGCGTCAAGCAGGCCGTCTTCGCGGACCTGGAGAACGTGGTCTCGCCGACCTGCGTGCTGGCGACCAACACCTCCTCGTTGTCGGTCACCGAGATGGCCTCGAAGCTGAAGCACCCCGAGCGGGTCGTCGGCTTCCACTTCTTCAACCCGGTCGCGATCCTGCCGCTGCTGGAGATCGTCCGCGGCGACAGCACCGACGACGCCGCGCTGGCCACCGCCTTCGCCGTGTCGAAGAAGCTGAAGAAGACCTCGGTGCTCTGCAAGGACGCCCCGGCGTTCGTGGTGAACCGGATCCTGACCCGCTTCATGGGCGAGATCCAGGGCATCATCGACGAGGGCACCCCGATCGCCGACGTCGAGAAGGCCGTCGAGCCGCTCGGCCTGCCGATGTCCCCGATCGTGCTGCTGGAGCTGGTCGGCCCGGCCATCGCCCTGCACGTCTCGGAGACCCTGCACGGCGCCTTCCCGGAGCGGTTCACCGTCTCCGAGAACCTCGCCAAGGTGGTCAAGGCCGGCAAGCGCGGCTTCTACACCTGGACGGACGGGCAGCAGGTCCTCGACCCCGAGGTGCTGGAGCTGCTGTCCTTCGGCGACTCGGTGCTCACCGAGGAGCAGGTCCGCGCCCGCGCCCTGGAGGCCGTGGCGCAGGAGATCGGTCTGATGCTGGAGGAGGGTGTCGTCGCCGAGGCGCAGGACATCGACCTCTGCATGATCACCGGTGCCGGCTGGCCCTTCCACCTGGGCGGGATCACCCCGTACCTGGACCGTGAGGGCGTCTCGGAGCGGGTGAACGGCAAGACCTTCCTCGCCTCCGGCGTGGCCTCGGTGCCCGCCTAGGCACGGCCCGTACCCGGAACACGGAGGAGCCCCGGTGACCAGCTGGTCACCGGGGCTCCTCGGTGTGTACGGGGTTGCCGCCCGAGCACGGCCGTGTGCAGGTTGCCCCCGAGCACGGGCCGTGTACGGGGTTGCCTCCGGAACGTGGGGCTGTGCACGGCGCCGTCGTCGGAACGGGTGTGTACGGCGTTGCCGCGCGGAACGGGTGTGGACAGCGCTGCCGCCCCGCCGGCCCGGACGCGGGCGTCTCAGTGCTTGAGGCGGTAGACCACGGTGTCGGCGAAGACGCCGACCATCTCGTAGTGGGTGTCCAGCAGGTTCTCCATCCGGGGGATCATGACCGGCTGGTACGGGGCGATGCCGGAGTCGTCGACCACGACCTCGGGCAGGCCGTTGGCGAGGTCCTTGTCGAAGGTCTGCCAGGCGTTGGCGACGCTGAACTGCTCGCCGACGTTCTGGTTGCCGTCCTTGCCGCCGCTGTAGTTGGTGAGGAAGCCCGCGGTCAGGTAGCGGGTGGCGGGCTTGCGGTCGGCCAGCCAGTACAGCTCGGGGTGCATGCCCCAGACCAGCACGGTGTCCTTGGGGGTGGTCTGGGCGGCGACGGCGGTGGCGACCTCGGTGGTGCGGTTGAGCCGCTCCCCCGGCCAGGCCAGTGCCAGGCTCCAGAACACCGTGGCGGCGACCGTGGTGTACGCCAGGACGGGCTTCCAGCGGATCGCCGAGGTGGCGACCGCCCCGGTGCCCAGCAGCACCAGCGGCGGCATCAGCTGGAGGTAGTAGTGGCCGAAGAAGTGGAAGCCCACGCTGACCGCGACCACCGAGGAGAGCAGCCAGACCCACAGGTCGGTGGTCGAGCCGTGCTCCTCGCCGGCCACCGGCAGCGGGCGGTGGCGGTACTTGAGCCAGAGCCTGCGCCCGACCGGGAGCAGGAAGCCCAGGCCGGCCCCGACCAGGATGGCCGAGTTGCCGAGGGCCCGGCCGAGCATCTGGAGCCAGGCGCCGCCGAAGGAGGCGTAGTCGCCGCTGCCGGTGACCACCCAGAAGAGGAAGCCCTTGGGCTTGGTGAGGATCACCGCGACCAGAGCTATCGGCAGGGTGAAGCCGAACCCGATCTTGAACAGCGCGGGCGGCCAGCGCACCCCGCGCCGGCGGGTGTCCTGGAAGAGCATCCAGAGCACCGGCAGCAGCACCGCGCCGCCGGTCTGCTTGGTCAGTGAGCACAGGGCGACCGCGATGCCCGCGGCCAGCCAGCGGCGCCGTTCGGCGTACCGGAAGGCGGCCACCATGGCGGGCAGCATGAAGACCTCGAAGGTCGCCGCCTGGGTGTCCTCCGGGGAGAGCCCGATGGAGACCAGCAGGTAGAGCAGTCCGGCCCCGGCCCCGGCCCGGTTGCCCCAGCGGCCGCGGGCGATCGAGGCCAGCAGGATCGCCGTGACCAGGTGGGCCACCACCGCCAGGGTGCGCAGCGGCCAGAGCGAGGCGGAGCCGAAGACCGCGAAGCAGGCCTGGTAGAGCCAGGGCAGCAGCGGGGGCTTGCGGTCCACCACGGTGTCGTACAGCACGCCGCCGTCCGCCAGCATCCGGGCCTGGGTCGCCAGGAAGCCCTCGTCCGGGCTCCAGACGGGCCGGGCGAAGGAGGGGATGTGGGTGACCAGCGCGACCAGCGCGAGCACCGGCACCAGCCTGGTCCAGTACCCGGTCAGCAGACGGGTACGGACGCGCTCGGGCAGGCGCTCGGCCAGTCCGATGAGGCGGAGGCGGGTGGGGGTCGGCACGGATGACAACCTACCGGGCGGGATCGGCGCCGATGGCGCCGGTCCCGCCTTTCAGTGCGATTGTCAGCTTGTTCCGTGACGAACTGTTACGGAGTTACGACAAATGGTCGTCAACGGAACGGGGACCGCTCCGCCCGGACGGCCTCCGGTCAGGCCTCGACCGGCGCCGCGTCCAGCTTGGCGACCAGCGCCGTCACCTTTCGGGCGATGTCCGGGGCGTTCAGGCCGATCTCGGCCAGGATCTCGGCCCGGCTGGCGTGGTCCAGGAACTCCTGCGGGATGCCGAAGTCGCGCACCGGCAGGTCCACGTCCGCGTCCCGCAGCGCCTGCGCCACGGCTGCGCCGACGCCGCCCACCCGGCCGTTGTCCTCGATGGTGACGACCACCCGGTGCTCGGCCGCCAGGCCCGGCAGGGCCCGGTCCACCGGCTTGACCCAGCGCGGGTCCACCACGGTGGCGGTGATGCCCCGGGCGGCCAGCAGGTCGGCGACCTCCAGGCTGGTGGGGGCCATCGCACCGACCGAGACGATCAGCACGTCGGCGCGGTGGGCGCCGGAGGGCTCCTCGGCGGCGCGCAGCACGTCCATGCCGCCGATCCGGCCGACCGCGGGGACGGCCGGGCCGACCGTGCCCTTGGAGTAGCGGACCACGGTCGGGGCGTCCTTGACCTCGACGGCCTCGCGCAGCTGGGCGCGGACCTGCTCGGCGTCGCGCGGGGCGGCCAGCCGCAGGGACGGGATGAGCTGCAGCATCGACATGTCCCACATGCCGTTGTGCGAGGCCCCGTCGTCGCCGGTGACGCCGGCCCGGTCCAGGACGAAGGTGACGCCCAGCCGGTGCAGGGCGACGTCCATCAGGACCTGGTCGAAGGCGCGGTTGAGGAAGGTCGCGTAGACCGCGAACACCGGGTGCAGGCCGTTGGTGGCCAGGCCGGCCGCGCTGGTGACGGCGTGCTGCTCGGCGATGCCGACGTCGAAGATGCGGTCCGGGAAGGCCTCGGCGAACGGGGCCAGGCCCACCGGGTGGAGCATGGCGGCGGTGATGCCGACGATGTCCTCGCGCTCGTGGCCGAGCGCGACCATCTCCTCGGCGAAGACCGAGGTCCAGCTCCGCCCGCCGCCGCTCTGGATCGGCAGGCCGGTCTCCGGGTGGATCTTGCCGACCGCGTGGAAGCGGTCCTCGTCGTTGTTCTCGGCGGCGTGGTAGCCGCGGCCCTTCTCGGTGAGGCAGTGCACGATCACCGGACCGCCGAAGCCGCGCGCCTTGGTCAGCGCGGACTCCAGGGCGGTCATGTCGTGGCCGTCGATCGGGCCGATGTACTTGAGGCCGAGGTCCTCGAACATGCCCTGCGGGGCGATGAAGTCCTTGAGGCCCTTCTTGGCGCCGTGCAGCGTCTCGAACAGCTGCTGGCCGACCACCGGGGTGCGCTGGAGCGCGTCCTTGCCCCAGGACAGGAACCGCTCGTAGCCCTGGGTGGTGCGCAGGGTGGCGAGGTGGTTGGCCAGGCCGCCGATGGTCGGCGAGTACGAGCGCTCGTTGTCGTTGACGACGATGACGAGGGGGCGGTCCTCGGCGTCGGCGATGTTGTTCAGCGCCTCCCAGGCCATGCCGCCGGTGAGCGCGCCGTCACCGATGACGGCGACGACCGGGTCGTTCTTGCCCAGGATCTGGTTGGCCTTGGCCAGGCCGTCGGCGTAGGAGAGGACGGTGGAGGCGTGCGAGTTCTCGATCACGTCGTGCTCGGACTCGGCGCGGGACGGGTAGCCGGACAGGCCGCCCTTCATCCGCAGCCGGGAGAAGTCCTGGCGGCCGGTGAGCAGCTTGTGGACGTAGCTCTGGTGGCCGGTGTCGAAGAGGATGCGGTCGCGCGGCGAGTCGAAGACCCGGTGCAGCGCGATGGTCAGCTCCACCACGCCGAGGTTGGGCCCGAGGTGGCCACCCGTCTTGGAGACCTCGGTCACCAGGAAGGTCCGGATCTCCTGGGCCAGTGCGGCCAGCTGTCCGGGCGTGAGCCGGTCGAGATCGCGCGGTCCCCGAATGCGGGTCAGCAGGGCCACCCGTTCCTCCTCGTTCAGTGTTCGCGGACCACGGAAAGTCCGACGGGCGTCGCTGCCCGGTCCGGTGCCACGCCGGCGGTCCCGGCCGGGGCCGACCGGTCGAGTCTAATGTCCGCCTCCCGGACGCCGAGCGGCGCGCCCGGTGCCACCGTTCCTTACCGCCATTCCGGGAGGTCGGGCGGGGGAGGCGGGTCACGCCGGATTGACGCACTGGCGTTCGACCATGCTTATCCGGGCGGAGCCGACCGTTCGGGACGGGACGTTCGGGACGCCCCCGTCCGCGGTGCGCCGGCCGCGGTGCGCCAGCCGTGGTGCGCCAACCGCGGTGCGCCGGCCGTGGTGCGCCGGCCTGCGGCGTCAGGCGCGGCCGAGCGCGCCGGACTCCCCCATCTCGCTCATCACCAGGGCCAGCGCCCCGAGCACCTCGGCCCGGCCGCCGAGCGTGCCGGGGACGACCGAGAGCTGACGGGCGGCGCTCGGGATCGCGTAGCGGGCCACCGAGTCGCGGATCGGGGCGAGCACCAGCTCGCCGGCCTCGGCGAGGTCCCCGCCGAGGATCACCCGGCGCGGGTTGAGCAGGTTGCACAGGGTGGCGACGCCGGTGCCGATCTGCCGGCCCGCGTCGGCGATCACCCGGCGGCAGCCGAGGTCGCCCTGCTGGGCCAGCTCGACCACCCGGGGCAGGCTGAGGTCCGGGCCGAGGGTGGGGACGAGCAGCGAGAGCAGGTAGCGGGAGCCGACGAAGGTCTCCAGGCAGCCGCGGTTGCCGCAGCGGCAGACCGGCCCGGCCTCGTCCAGGGTGATGTGCCCGATCTCACCCGCGGTGCCGCCCGGCCCGCGGTAGATCTGCCCGTTCACCACCAGCCCGGCGCCGACGCCGCTGGCGACCTTGATGTAGGCGAGGTCGCTCAGCCCGCGGCCGGCGCCCCAGACCAGCTCGCCGAGCGCGCCCAGGTTGGCGTCGTTGTCCACGTGCACCGGCATGCCGAGCCGCTCGGTCAGCTCCCGGCCCGGGGCGATGCCCGTCCAGCCGGGCAGGATCGCGGTGGAGCCGAGCGCGCCGGTCTCCACGTCGATCGGGCCGGGCACGCCGAGGCCGACGCCGATCACCTTGTCGGGGCGGAACCCGGCCTGCGCCAGCAGTCGCTCGACCATCGCCTCGGCGCGGTCGAAGCCCTGCTGGGCGGAGACGTCGACGTCGATCGGGGCGCTCTCCTCGGCCAGCACCCGGTGGGCCAGGTTGCCGACCGCGACGCGCAGGTGGGTGTGGCCGAAGTCGATGCCGACCACGATGCCGGCGTCCCCGCTGAGCGAGACGCTGCGCGCGCGGCGGCCGCCGGAGGAGGTGTCGGCGACCACGACGGTGCCGCTCTCCTTCAACTCCCGCACGATGTTGGACACGGTGGCCGCGGACAGTCCGGTGCCGCGGGCGATCTCGGCCTGGGTCAGCGAGCCGGCCATCCGCACCGCGCGGAGCACCCGTTCCAGGTTCGCCCGGTGCAGCGACGACTGCGAGCCCGGTGTGTCCGTCGACATGATCCACCCTCCCAGGGCGGGGACCCCTCCGCCGGGCGTCCCCTTCAACTCCTGAAGGGTACGGCCCGGGGGCCCGGGCAGGGGTCCCGGCCGGGGCGGGAGGGGCCCCGGACGCGGACGGCGGCCGACCGGCGCGGACCGGAGCGCCGGGGCGCGGGCGTGGGGGCGCGGTGATCGGGGGGTGAAGGTGTTGCGAGGCCTGGACCTGCGGAGACGGGGATCGGCTGTCCTGGCGGCGGCCGAAAACGACACACCACTAGCATGGTGCCCAATTCTCACCCGTCCCCTCGGAGCCGTGGACGGCACCGGCAAGGGGACGCTTCCAGACATGACGGGGAATCAGATGGCAGGGGATCACCCTACGCCGGGGGCAGGCGAAACGCCCGGCAACGGTCCGCAGGACAACCGGGGCGTCTCGTTCGGGCGCCCGCCGGGCGGCGGTGTGGATCCGGCCGCCGTCGCGGACCAGATGACGCAGCTCGACGGCGCGGCCGTCCCGGGCCCGGCCGCGCCCGCGGGCCCGCCGCCCGCCCAACCGCCGGCACCGCCCGCGCAGCCGCCCGCCGGCAGCCCGGAGTACGCGGCGTACGCGCCGACCGCGGCCGGGTTCCCCAGCCAGGCCCCGCCGCCGCCCGGCGCCGCCCCGCTCGGCCCGTACGACCCGGTCCCCGGTTCCCCGTACGGCGCCCCGAACGCCGGGCAGGCCTACAACACCGGCGGCTACAACTACCCGCAGCAGCAACAGCAGCCCGGGTACAGCTACCCCGTCGCGCCCGTCCCGCCCAAGCAGCGCAACCCCGTGATGCTGTGGGGCGGGATCATCGGCGGCGTGCTGGCGATCTCGATCGTGGTCGCCCTGGTCGTCCTGCTCAAGGACCCCAAGCCCGACCCCGACCCGGCGCCGGGCCCGGTCGCCGCGGACAGCGGCGGCACCACCGACAACGGCGGGACCAGCAGCGGCCCGACCCCCGGCCCCGGGCCCAAGGGCGGCAGCTTCAACGTCGCCTGGAGCGTCCCCAAGCCGGCCGGCGCGGACACCTCGACCCAGCTGCTCGGCGTCTGGGGCACCGACAAGCTCGCCGTGCGCGTCGACGGTTCGGGCATCAAGGCCTACAACCTGACCGACGGCAAGGAGGCCTGGACCGTTCCCGTCCCGGCCGGCAGCAAGGAGCTGTGCACCGCCTCCTACGGCGCCAACTCCAAGGGCGTCGCCGCCGTCTCCTTCAACACCGGTGACAGCGACTGCTCCACCGTCGGCGCCGTCGACCTGACCCAGGGCAAGCTGCTCTGGAGCGTCAAGGTCTCGGCCGACCGGATGTCCTCGCCGACCCTCAGCGTCACCGAGAACGTGGTCGCCGTCGGCGGCAACATGGTCGGCGCCCTGAACATCGCCAACGGCCAGCCGGCCTGGCAGTTCCAGCCGCGCGACAAGGACTGCTCGGTGCGCGGCAAGGCGGCCGGCGTCCAGATCGCGGTCAGCGACCGCTGCTACGGCACCACCGGCCCGAAGTCGCAGCTGGTCGTCGTCAACGCCGAGACCGGCAAGCCGACCAGCGCCCCGATCACCCTCACCGGCAGCATCGAGCAGGTCGACTCCGTCGTCCAGGACAAGCCGCTGGTGCTGCTGATGTCCAGCGGCCCGCAGGGCGACTACATCCTGCCGTTCGACAAGGACAACAAGCCGGGCAACCAGATGTCCGTCAAGGAGCCCGGTGCGGACAGCCTGCGCCTCTCCGGCCAGGACGAGGCCCTCACCCGCAACGTGGTCAGCGGCACCACGCTGTACGTCCAGGTCAGCGGCGGCAAGCCGGGCATCAACGCCTACGACCTGACCACCGGCAAGCGGCTCTGGGCGGCCACCTCCGGCTCGACGAGCAACGACATGCGCCTGGTGGCCGGGACCGACAAGGACGGCAAGGTCCGCGCGGTCGTCGACCAGGGCTACAACAAGCCGGCCCGGCTGGTGACGCTCTCGCCGACCGACGGCTCGCTGTCCGACCTCGGCACCATGACCATGCCGAGCAGCATGGGCATCGGCAGCAGCAGCTCCGAGTACCTGATCTCGGACGACGGCGCCGCGGTCTACGCGTTCCGCCGCTTCAGCGCCAGCGACGGTCCGCTGACCAAGTGGAAGAAGTGACGCCGGGCCGACGAACCGACCGGCGACCGACCGGCGACCCGGGTGGACCGGGTGGGTTGGGTGGACCGGGGTGACGGCCGGGTGACGACCGGGGCATGACCCCTCGTCGCGGACCACGCGGGCGGGGCGGGAACGGGCTGATCGCCCGGGCCCGCCCCGCCCGCGATTTTTCGGCCGCCCCGTCCGTTGGACGTGCGAGGATTCGGAGCATCAGTCTGACAAAGGAGTGCAGCGAGTGCCCGGCACAAACCTGACCCGTGAGGAGGCCCGCACCCGGGCCGACCTCCTCCACGTGGACGCGTACGACATCGAGCTCGACCTCGGTTCGGCCCGTGAAGGCGGTACCTTCCGGTCCACCACCGTGGTCCGGTTCACCGCCACCACCCCCGGCGCGGAGACCTTCATCGACCTCGTCGCCCCGAGCGTCGAGGAGGTCGTCCTCAACGGCGTGCGGCTCGACCCGGCGAGCTTCGCCGACAGCCGCATCCCGCTGCCGGGCCTGGCGGCCGAGAACGAGCTGCGGGTCGTCGCGAACTGCGAGTACACCAACACCGGTGAGGGCCTGCACCGGTTCGTCGACCCGGTCGACGGCGAGACCTACCTGTACACCCAGTTCGAGGTGCCGGACGCGCGCCGGGTCTTCGCCAACTTCGAGCAGCCCGACCTGAAGGCCGCGTTCGCGTTCACCGTGACCGCGCCGAACGGCTGGGTCGTGGTCTCCAACTCGCCGACCCCGGAACCGGTCGGCGAGGGCGACACCCGGGTCTGGACCTTCGAGCCCACCGGCCGGATCTCCAGCTACATCACCGCGCTCGTCGCCGGCCCGTACGTCGGGGTCTTCGACACCTACGAGAACGGCGAGCAGAAGGTGCCGCTGGGCGTCTACTGCCGGCCCTCGCTGCGCGAGTTCCTGGACCCGGAGGCCGTCTTCGAGGTCACCAAGCAGGGCTTCGACTACTTCCAGGAGAAGTTCGACTTCCCGTACCCGTTCGCCAAGTACGACCAGCTCTTCGTCCCGGAGTTCAACGCCGGCGCGATGGAGAACGCGGGCGCCGTCACCCTGCGCGACCAGTACGTGTTCCGCTCCAAGGTCACCGACGCCGCCTACGAGGCCCGCGCCGCGACGATCCTGCACGAGCTCGCCCACATGTGGTTCGGCGACCTCGTCACCATGGAGTGGTGGAACGACCTCTGGCTGAACGAGTCCTTCGCGACCTACGCCGAGGCGGTCTGCCAGGCCGAGGCCCCCGGCTCCAAGTGGCCGCACTCCTGGACCACCTTCGCCAACCAGATGAAGACCTGGGCGTACCGGCAGGACCAGCTGCCGTCCACCCACCCGATCATGGCGGAGATCAACGACCTGGAGGACGTCCAGGTCAACTTCGACGGCATCACCTACGCCAAGGGCGCCTCGGTGCTCAAGCAGCTGGTGGCGTACGTCGGCCAGGACGCCTTCTTCCAGGGCGTGCAGGCGTACTTCAAGCGCCACGCCTGGGGCAACACCCGGCTCAGCGACCTGCTCGGCGCCCTGGAGGAGGCCAGCGGCCGCGACCTCAAGGCCTGGTCCAAGGCCTGGCTGGAGACCGCCGGCATCAACGTGCTGCGGCCCTCGATCACGGTGAACACCGACGGCGACATCGAGTCCTTCGCGGTGCTCCAGGAGGCCCCCGCGCTGCCCGCCGGCGCCAAGGGCGAGGCCGTGCTGCGGCCGCACCGCATCGCGATCGGCCTGTACGAGCTGAACGGCGACGCGCTGGTGCGCACCGACCGGATCGAGCTGGACGTCGACGGCCCGCGCACCGAGGTGCCGGAGCTGGTCGGCCGCCACCGCCCGGCCGTCGTGCTGCTGAACGACGACGACCTCTCGTACGCCAAGATCCGGCTCGACGAGGACTCGCTGGCCGTCGTCACCGAGCACCTCGGCGCCTTCGTCGACTCGCTGCCGCGCGCGCTGTGCTGGGCCTCCGCCTGGGACATGACCCGCGACGGCGAGCTGGCCGCCCGCGACTACCTGGCGCTGGCGCTGTCCGGCATCGGGCGCGAGAGCGACATCGGCGTGGTGCAGTCCGTGCACCGCCAGGTCAAGCTCGCCCTCGACGCCTACACCGACCCGCAGTGGCGCGAGCAGGGCCTCGACCGCTGGGCCGCCGCCGCGGAGGAGCACCTGCGCGCCGCCGAGCCCGGCAGCGACCACCAGCTGGCCTGGGCCCGCGCCCTCGCCTCGGTCGCCCGTACGGACGGTCAGCTGGGCCTGCTCGCCGGGCTGCTGGACGGCTCGGTCGAGATCAAGGGCCTCGCGGTCGACACCGAGCTGCGCTGGACCCTGCTGATGCGCCTCGCCGCCACCGGCCGGGCCGACGAGGCCGCCATCGCCGCCGAGCTGCAGCGGGACAACACCGCGGCCGGCCAGGAGCACGCGGCCACCTGCCGTGCCGCCCGGCCGACCGCCGAGGCCAAGGCGCAGGCCTGGGCGTCGGTGGTGGAGTCCGACAAGCTGACGAACTATGTGCAGGAGGCCGTCATCGCCGGCTTCCAGCAGTCCGACCAGCGCGAGCTGCTCGCGCCGTACGCGGCGAAGTACTTCGCGGCGGTCAAGGGCGTCTGGGAGACCCGCAGCCACGAGATCTCGCAGCAGATCATCGTCGGGCTGTACCCGGGCCTGCAGGTGACGGCCGCGACCCTGGAGGCCACGGACGCGTGGCTGGCCTCGGCCGAGCCGGCGCCGGCGCTGCGGCGCCAGGTCGTCGAGGCGCGGGCGGGCGTCGAGCGCGCCCTCAAGGCCCAGGACGCCGACCGTGCGGCGGGGGCCCGCTGACGGTGCGCGAACAGCCGAAGGGGCGCCGGACGGGATCGTCCGGCGCCCCTTCGGGGTCGTGCGGGTCCTGGTGGACGTCGTGCGCGTCCCGGTGGACGCGGCGCTCGCCTCTACGAGGAGCTAGTTCTTCTTGGCCTTGCTGCCGTACGGCAGAGCGGCCAGGGCGGCGATGATCGCGAAGGAGACGAGCGGGACCACCACGTACAGGCCGATGGTCTCACCGACACTCAGGCCGGAACCCGGGTCGTCACCGTCGTCCCTGGTGAAGGCCATGGCGGGCGACGACAGCAGCATCATCAGCGTGACCGTTGCGCAGACCGCGCCGGCTCGCAAAGCGTTCCTCTTGTCCACGTTTCCAACTTACCCGCCGCTTACGGGACGGCGCGCGTCGGGGTCCGCCTGACGGAGTCGGGCAGGAAGTCGGGCACGGCGAGCAGCTGGGCCAGCAGGCCGGCGGCGGGGGCGGTGGCGAGGCGTTCCAGGGTGACCGGCCCGCCGGAGCCGTCGGCGACCGGCAGGCGCCAGTTCGGATACTGGTCCCAGGTGCCGGGCAGGTTCTGCGGGCGCGGGTCGCCGACCAGGTCCGGCAGCCAGACCCCGACCAGCTCCGCCGGGGTGGCCCGCAGGAAGCGGTACAGCACCGGCATCGTCAGCGGCTCGTCCGGGCCCAGCAGCCCCAGCCCGGCCAGCTCGGCCCGCCAGTCCGCCAGCTCCGCCGCCGCCTGCTCCTGCTCCTCCCCCAGCGGCCGGGCCAGCAGGCCCAGCCGGTGCCGCAGCTCGACGTGCTCGCCGGAGAGCCGGGCCGCGGTGCTGGGCAGGTCGTGGGTGGTGAGGGTGGCCAGGCAGCCCGGCCGCCAGCGGTCCGGGCCGAGGATCGCGCCGCAGGCCTGCCAGTCCCGCTCGAACCAGAGCACGGACGTGCCCAGCACCCCGCGCTCCGCCAGCTCCTCCCGCACGCCCGGCTCCACCGTGCCGAGGTCCTCGCCGATCACCGCCGTACCGGCCCGGTGCGCCTCCAGCGCCAGCACGCCGAGCATCGCCTCCGCGTCGTAGCGCACGTACGCGCCCTCGGTCGGCGGATGGCCCCTCGGCACCCACCAGAGCCGGAACAGGCCCATGACGTGGTCGATCCGCAGCGCCCCGGCGTGCCGGGCGGTGGCCCGCAGCAGCTCCGCGAACGGGGCGTAGCCGGCCTCGGCGAGCGCGTCCGGGCGCCAGGGCGGCAGGCCCCAGTCCTGGCCGTGGGCGTTGAAGGCGTCCGGCGGGGCGCCGACCGAGATGCCGTCGGCCAGCACGTCCTGCAGCGCCCAGGCGTCCGCGCCGTCCGGATGGACGCCCACGGCCAGGTCGTGGATCAGACCGACCGGCATGCCGGCCCCGCGGGCGGCCCGCTGGGCGTGGGCGAGCTGCTGGTCGACCTGCCAGGCGAGCCAGCGGTGGAACTCGACCCGCTCCGCGAGCTCCTTCTCCGCCTGCTCGACCTGTGGGCCGTCCGGGTGACGCAGGCCCTTCGGCCAGTGCTGCCGGTCCGGGCCGTGCTCCTCGGCGAGGGCGTTCCACAGGGCGTGCCGGCGCAGCCACTCGCCCTCACGGCGCAGGTACGCCTCGTACTCGGCCTGGCGGCCGGGGCCGCGCGGCACCTCGTGCAGCAGCTCCAGGGCCTCGCGCTTGAGCTGCCAGACGGCGTCCCGGTCGATCAGCGCGTCGTGGCCGAGGACCTCCTCGCGCAGCCGGGCGGCGCCCCGGGCCGGCTCCTCGGCCCTTCGTCGTTGCTCCGCGGTCAGGTACGCGTACTCGGGGACGTCCTCGACCCGCAGGTGCACCGGGTCGGCGAAACGGCGCGAGGACGGGCGGTACGGGGACGGGTCGGAGGGGGCGCCGGGCAGCGCCTGGTGCAGCGGATTGATCTGCACGAAGCCCGCGCCGAGGCCCGCCCCCGCCCACCGGGCCAGCTCGACCAGGTCGCCGAGGTCGCCCATGCCCCAGGAGCGCTCGGACAGCACCGAGTACAGCTGGGCGAGGAACCCCCAGCTGCGGCCGGGCAGCTGGGGCAGCCGCTCGGGGGCGACGATCAGCGCGGCCCGCGCCGTCCGTTCGCCGCTCCGCGCCGTGAGCACGTGACGGCCCAGCGGCAGGTCCCCCGGCACCCAGTGCGAGTGCCCCCGCGGCAGCTCCCAGCTGCCCCCGTCCTCCAGCTCCACCCGCAGCCGGGCGTCCGCCGGCACGTCCAGCGCCGCCCGCCTCCCCTGCCGCACCACCACGCACGGCGGCAGCAACCGGGCCCGCTGCTCCGCCCGGTGACGCTCCAACGCCTCCCGCGCCTCCTGCGGCGTCCCGGCCACCACCCCCATCGCCCCCAGCACCGCGACCAGCGTCCGCGCCCCCACCGTCTGCCCGCCGGCCCCCGGGTACCGGGTGTCCACCCCGTACGCCTGCGCCAGCGCCACCAGTTCGGCGGGCGGCGGCGGAGCGTCCTGCGCCGGCACCTGCTC
This sequence comes from Kitasatospora sp. NPDC127116, assembly GCF_042677365.1. Lineage (NCBI taxonomy): Bacteria > Bacillati > Actinomycetota > Actinomycetes > Kitasatosporales > Streptomycetaceae > Kitasatospora > Kitasatospora sp. NPDC127116. The sequence continues at coordinate 6,912 of NZ_JBHXTL010000091.1, read as the reverse complement.
GGCTCCGTCACTGTCGTGGTAAGCGGCCACTCGCGGCTCCTGCGATGTCTCGGCAACGCCCGGTCGGGACAGCCACAGTCCTACCCGCGTGACACCACGATCACCCAGCGCGACACGACGGTGCCGGACGGAACGGCCGGGGGAGCAGGCCGACCGCGATCAGGGACGGCAGCCACGGGCGCGGCGACGGTGGAGCCGTCCGTTGTCCCCTTCCCCCGACCACGATTGACACGGTGTCGCACCGTGACGCCGATTCTGCTGTTCGCGGCCGCTCCGCAGCAGGGGTCGACCCCTGGTCTCCACAAGGGGATGAAGCAGGGCAATCCAGGCGTAGCTGTCGGTGACATTGACACCGGATTGGCCAGCTGGTGGGGTTGCCGGGATGTGGTTCCGGCCTGGCGAGGAGGCTCCTGTGCAAGCCCGAGTGTCCGTTGCGGCCGGGCGGCGGCTGCGGTCGCAGTTGGAGCAGAGTCCGGCGTTGCGGGAGGTGCTGCAGCACCCCGCGGCGGTGGTGGCGCGGCGGGCGACGGCGCGGACGTGCCGTCAGCTGGCGCCGCGGACGGCGGACCGGCTGATCGCCGACCTCAAGGGCACGGAGCCGCTGCTGGCCTCGGTGCGCGAGGAGCGCGAGGAGCGGGCCGGGCGGGCCGCGGGCCGGCCGGGGCGGCGGACGATGCAGATCGCAGCCGGGGTCGCGGCCGCGGCGGCGGTCGGCGGGCTGCTGGCCGGTTCGTTGCCGTCGACGGCGTACGCGGCGGCTTCGGCGGTCTCGGCGCCGGACGTGGTGAGTGCCGCGCCGCAGACGCCGCTGGGCAGCGTGACCGACCCACGGGTGTTCCCGAAGCCGCAGCAGCAGACGGTGGCGGGCAGGCCCGTCACGGTGCCGTCGGCCGTGGCGCTGGTGACCGCGCCCAAGGTGGACCAGGGCGCGGTGCGGGCCGTGCACGAGGTGCTGGAGGTCGCCGGGGCGCGCGACATGACGCCGCAGCCGGACGGCGGGACGCCGGCCGCCGGTTCGCTGGTGGTGTACGTCGGCGGGCCCGCCGAGGGCGCCGGCGGCGAGGTGGACCGGGTGCTGCGGCAGCTGTCCGCGGCGGCCGGCGGCAAGGACGGCACCGGGCCGACGACCGCGGGGATGCCGGCCGGCGGGTACGTGCTGTCGGCCGGTCAGCTGCCCGCCCAGGGCGGCGGCACGTACGGCGCCGTGGTGCTGGCCGGCGTGGACGCCACCGGCACCTTCTACGCCGCGCAGAGCCTGCGTCAGCTGCTCGCCGCCGTACCGGCCGGGCAGGGGCAGGCGCCCGGTGCGGCCGGGCTCGGCCTGCCCGGGATCACGCTGCGGGACTGGCCGACCGGCGCGCCGGTGCGCGGCACCGCGGAGGCCTTCTACGGCACCCCGTGGACCGCCCAGCAGCGCCTGGAGCAGGTCGACTTCCTGGGCCGCTCCAAGCAGAACTTCTACCTCTACGCCCCCGGTGACGACCCGTACCGGCTCTCCCGCTGGCGCAACGCCTACCCCGCGGCCCAGGCCGAGGAGCTGCGCGAACTGGGCTTCCGGGCGCGGCAGAACCACGTGGTGCTCGGCTACGCGATCGACCCGGGGCAGTCCTTCTGCTTCAGCTCCGGCAAGGACGTGGACGCGCTGGTGAAGAAGCTGGACGGGCTGCGGGGGCTCGGTTTCACCGCCTTCCAGCTGCAGTTCCTGGACGTCAGCTACGACGAGTGGCACTGCGGCGACGACCGGGACGAGTACGGCACCGGGCCCGCCGCGGCCGCCAAGGCGCAGGCCGCGCTGGTGCGGAAGGTGCAGGACCGGCTGATCGCGCGGAACCCGGGCCTGGCGCCGCTGTCCGTCGTCCCCACCGAGTACCACCAGCAGGGCTCCACCCCGTACCGCAAGGCGCTGGCGGCGGCGCTGCCGGAGGGCGTGCAGGTGGCCTGGAGCGGGGTCGGGGTGATCCCGGAGAAGATCACCGGTGCCCAGGCCTCGGACACCGCCGGGCTGTACGGGCGCCCGCTGCTCACCATGGACAACTATCCGGTCAACGACGCCACCCCGGACCGGCTCTTCCTCGGCGCCTACACCGGGCGCGACCCGGAGGTGGCCACCCGCTCGGCGGTGCTGCTGACCGGCGCGATGCAGCAGCCGGTGGCCTCCCGGATCGCCGTCTCGACGGCCGGCGACTTCGCCTGGAACCCGGCCGGGTACAAGCCGGAGGAGTCCTGGCAGGCCGCCGTGCGCTCGCTGGCCGGGCCGACCGGCGCCGCCCCGACGCCCGCCGGGACGGCGCTGTCCGCGGTCCTCGCGCTGGCCGGCAACAGCACTTCCTCGCCGCTGTCCAAGCAGGAGTCCGGCTATCTGACGCCGCTGCTGGACCGGTTCTGGGCGGCCGCCGAGCCCACCTCCGGCGCCACTCCCGACCTCGCCCGGCTGATCGAGGCCGCCGCCCCGCTGCGGGAGGCCCTCGCCGCCATGGCCACCGCCCAGCAGACCCTGGCCGGCACCCCGGCCACCGCCCAGCTGGCCGGCGAGGCCGCGCCCTGGCTGGGCCCGCTGCGCGACTACGGGCTGGCCGGGCAGGCCGCCCTCGACATGGTGCTGGCGCAGCACGGCGGCGACGGCGCCGCGGCCTGGAAGGCCCGGGTCGAGCTCAACCGGCTGCGCGAGCAGCTGGACCGGGCCCCGGCCACCGTCGGCGCCGGGGTGCTCGGCCCGTTCCTGGACCGCGCCGTGCGCGCCGCCGACAACTGGTCGGGCGTGGGCGGCGGCGGGCTCACCCCGACCACCACCATGGGCACCGCGCAGGACCACCTGCCCGCGCTGATGACCGACGGCGTGGCCGACACGTTCTACTGGAGCTCCGCTCCCCCGCAGCCCGGCGACGCGGTCGGCCTGGACCTCGGCGCGGGCCGCCCGGTCAGCGGCGTGACCGTGCTGATGGGCGGCTGGGGCAACGGCCCGGACGCCCGGTCCGCCGCGGACGACTACATCCGTGACGGCGTGCTGGAGTACTCGACCGGCGAGGGCGGCTGGAAGCAGCTCGCCACCGTCAGGAACCAGAGGACGGTCAGCGCCCAACTGCCGCCGGGCACCGTGGTGCGGGCGGTGCGGCTGCGGGCCACCGCCGCGCAGAAGACCGCCGTCGCGGTGCGCGAGTTCACCGTCACCGCCCCGGACGAGTCCCCGGCCAGCGTCAGCGGCGGTCCCGACGCGGCGCCCGGCTCCTCCGCCGCCGCCGTGCTGGACGGCAACCCGGACACCGCGTACCGGGCCGCCAAGGCGCCGACCGCGATGGACGAGCCGCTGGTCGTCGAGCTCGGCGCGGCCCGCCCGCTGGACCGGCTCACCGTGCTGACCGACCCGGCGGTGCGCGCCACCGCCACCGTCGCGGTGCGCCGGGCCGACGGCACCTGGGCCGACATCGGCACCGTGCAGCCCGGCTACAACGAGCTGCCGGCCGGCGGGCAGCCGGCCGACGCGTTCCGGCTGACCTGGAAGCCCGGCGGCGACCCGCCGGTGGTCAACCAGGTGATCCCGTGGTACTCGGACGCCCCGGCGGCCCGGCTGAGCCTCTCCGACCCGGCCCTGGACGTGGTCACCGGCGCCTCCGCGCCGGTGACGACCCGGGCCACCGTGGAGGCCGGCCGCCCCGAGGGCACCACGGGCGAGCTGCGCACCGAGGTGCCGGCCGCCGCGAAGGGCCTGACCGTGACCCCGGCCGGCCCGGTGACCGTGCCGCGCGGCGGCCGGGTGGGCGTGCCGCTGCTGGTGGGCGCCACCGCGGAGACGCCGTCCGGGACGTACCGGGTGCCGGTGCAGTTCGTGGCCGGCACCACCACCGTCCGGCAGGTGCTCCAGGTGCACGTGGTGCCGCCCACCGGCGGTCCGGACCTGGCGGCCGGCGCGAAGGCCACCTCCTCGGGCGACGAGACGGCGAACTTCCCGGCCTCGGCGGTCACCGACGGCGATCCGAAGACCCGCTGGTCCTCGCCGCCCAAGGACGACGCCTGGGTGCGGCTGGAGCTGCCGCAGGCGACCCGGCTGGGCGCGGCGGTGCTGCACTGGCAGGCCGCGTACGCCGCCTCGTACCGGATCCAGGTCTCGGCGGACGGGAACTCCTGGACGGACGCCGCGACGGTGGACAACGGCAAGGGCGGCGACGAGACGGTGCGCTTCGACGCGCCCGGCGTCCGGTACGTCCGGGTGCAGGGCGTGGCGCGGGCGACCAAGTACGGCTACTCGCTGTGGGGTGTCGAGCTGTACGCCGTGACCCCGCCGGCCGCACCGCAGCCCCCGGCGGGTCAGCCCGCCCAGCCCGTCCAGCCCGTCCAGCCCGGCGGCGTGCCGGGCGGCCCGGCGGCGCCCCCGGCGGCCACCAAGCCGTAGCGGCCGGGCCGGGCCCGGCGGCAGGGGCCTCGGATGCGGCGGCCTCGGAAGGAGGCGGCCCCCGGAACGCGGCGGGCCGCCGGCTCCCCGGTGCGGGGGGCTCGGCGGCCCATGAGGCGCGTACCGACGGTGTGACGGGCGGGCCCTTGTGGAGCTGGGGTCAGGCGGAGAGCGGTTCGGGCTGCTCGCCGCGGCGGGCGGGGGCGGGGTGGCCGGGGTGCGCCCGGCCGAGCGGGACGGGGTGGACCGGCTGCTCGGTATGGTCGCGGTGCTCGTGCTCGCCCCACTGCGGGGCGCGCAGCTGGTCGCCGCCGCCGTAGGGCTCCAGGTAGGGCCGCCACCGCGGGTCCTTGATCCCGGTGCCGATGATGCGCCAGGCCAGGCCGCTGGGCGGCGCGGGTGGTCGTTTCATCCGCCAGCCGAGTTCGGTGAGGTGGCGGTCGGCCTTGGTGTGGTTGCAGCGGCGGCAGGCCGCCACGACGTTGTCCCACCGGTGCTGGCCACCGCGGCTGCGCGGGATGACGTGGTCGACGCTGGTGGCGGCGGCCCCGCAGTAGACGCAGCGGCCGTGGTCGCGGGCGAACAGCGCCCGGCGGGTGAGCGGGACGGGCCCGCAGAAGGGGACCCGCACGAAGCGGGTCAGGCGGACGACGGACGGCGCCGGAAGGGCGCTGGTGGCGCTGTGCAGAGTGACTCCCGAGTCCTCCAGGCTGACCGCCTTGTGGTTGAGGACCAGGATGAGTGCGCGGCGCATCGATACGACGCCGAGTGGCTCGTAGGACGCGTTGAGGACCAGGACATGCGGCACGGATGCCTCCTTGGACGCCTGCGGCGCGTGGCTCGCGCCGGGACGAGCGGTTTGATCGCGCCACGCGTGCGCGATCTCCCCCAGTGTCGCCTTACGCCTTTGTACGGCGCCACCACTCCTGTGTAACGGACCTGACGTGAACTCCGGGTGTGGTCTCTGTCATAGCCGGTATGCCCGGGGGAAGGTCGGGTTGCACCCGGGTGGCGGTGCGGCGCGCCCCGGTGACCCTGCCGGGTGGCCCTCCGGGGGCAGGGTTCGGCCGTCCGGAGCAGTGTCGCGACTGCCCTGGAGGGCCTCGGCGCCGGGGTGCGGGGGGAGCGTACGGGTGCGTTGACGGGGCGTTCGGGACGCTCCGTACGCCCTCGGGCACGCTCGCGGGAGGTTCCCGGCCGGTCCGGGCGGGCATGCGGCGGCGGATAGGCTGGCGCTCACGGTCCGCGGGCCGCTCCTCGGCGGTGCGGGCCCGCCACTCACCCGGCAAGGAAGGCCTGCACGTGTTCAGCTCCGGTGCCACCGGTCCGTCCGACGCGTCCTCGACGCTCACCACTCCGACGCCGGCCCCAAGCCCCACCGCGCAGCTGCCCGAGCTCGACCTGCGGATCCCGACCAGCGCGCAGGAGGTCTCCGAGACCACCCGGCAGGCCGCCAGCTGGTTCGACACCCACTGGCAGGGCTGGCTGGCCTCGGGGCTGCGGATCGTCTTCATCATCGTGCTGTCCCTGGTGCTGCGGGCCGTGGTGCGCAAGCTCATCACCCAGCTGATAGGGCGGATGGCGCGCACCTCCGAGCACCAGGAGGAGAGCCGGCTGGGCGGGCTGCTGGCCAACACCGGGGTGGTGAACACGGAGCGGCGCCAGCAGCGTTCGGAGGCGATCGGCTCGGTGCTGCGCAGCGTCGCCTCCTTCACGATCCTGGGCACGGCGGCGCTGATGGTGCTGTCCGCGCTGGGGGTCAACCTGGCGCCGCTGCTGGCGAGCGCCGGTGTGGCCGGTGTGGCGATCGGTTTCGGCGCCCGCAACCTGGTCACCGACTTCCTCTCCGGGGTCTTCATGATCATGGAGGACCAGTACGGCGTCGGCGACGAGATCGACACCGGGGTGGCCACCGGCACCGTGCTGGAGGTCGGCCTGCGGGTCACCAAGCTGCGCGGGGCGAACGGCGAGATCTGGTACATCCGCAACGGCGAGGTGAAGCGGATCGCCAACATGAGCCAGGGCTGGGCGACCGCCTCGGTGGACGTGCAGGTCGGGTACAAGGAGGACCTGGTCCGGGTCGAGGACCTGATCCTGGCGACGGCCGAGGAGATGGCCAAGGAGGCCCCGTACGACGAGTTGGTCTGGGCGCCGGTGTCGATCCTGGGCGTGGAGTCGGTCGCCTCGGACTCGGTGGTGCTGCGGATCGAGGCCCGGACCGCCCCGGGCAAGGCGGCCGCCGTCTCCCGGGCGCTGCGCCAGCGGCTGAAGGCGGCCTTCGACCGGGCCGGGATCAAGGTCAAGGAGGAGGTCCCGGCGGCCGCGGCCGGGGCGACCGGCGTGGTGATCGCGCCCTCGCCGGTGCCGGCCGCCGAGCAGGCCGCGCCGTCCGCGCTGGCCGACCCGGCCTCGCCGCGCTACCGGGCGACCGAGCCGATCCCGGCGGCGAAGGGGGCGGACGACCCGGCGAAGCCGTAGCCCGGCGACCGTACGGACACGACGCAAGCCCCGCTCCCGGTACGCCC
>NZ_JBHXTL010000090.1:0-42914 GCF_042677365.1 Kitasatospora sp. NPDC127116 | reverse complement strand
GGGCCCCCGGGGGCCGTCGGGGCGCGGCGGCGCCGAGGACCCGACCCACCCCCCACCGCCGGGCCGCGGCCCGGTAACCCCGCAACGGGTGCCGGGGCCTCGGCGTCGGTCCGGCCGATCGGGCGTCGGTCCGGCCGATCAGTCCTCCGGCAGCCCCACCGCCTGCCAGCGGTACGCCGCGTCCTCCTGCCACACCTGCAACTCGCCCTCCACCACCGCCGCCAGGCACAGCCGCCAGTCGTCGCCCATGGCCAGCGCCACCCGGGTGGCCGGGCGCAGCGTGGGCCGCCACCAGCGCGGCCGACGGGAGGCGCCGCCGGCCGGCAGCCGCAGCCGTACGCCGCCCGCGCCGGCCAGTGCGACGGTCGGGCCGCCGCGGTGGCCCACCATGGCGATGCCGAGCGAGGGCTCGCCGTCGCCGATCTCGGTGCCCGCCCCGGCCGCGCCGAGGGTGTGCAACTGGACCGAGCCGTCCGCCCGCAGGGTGGCGGCCTGCGGTCCGGCGGAGGTGCGGGCCAGCGCCCCGGCGCGCAGCGGACCGGCCGGGCCCACCGGGACGGGCGGCCGCGCGGCGCCGGGCCGCCAGCTCAGCACCCGCTCGCGGTGCTCGACCAGCAGCAGCCAGGCGCCGGGCCGCTCCTCCTCGGCGGCGAGCACCCGGTCGGCCGGGCAGCCGGGGTGTTCCTGCCCGGTCAGGGTGCGGCCGGGGGCCCAGCGGTAGGAGCGCAGTGCGCCGCCGGCCGCCGTCCAGACCGTCATCTCCCCGGTCGAACCGACCCCGCCCGCCAGGCCGTTGACCCCACGGGCCGCCTCCCACCAGCCGGTCGCCGTACCGACCCACAGGGTGCCGCCGCGGTCCTCGGCGCAGACCACCAGCTCGCCCTGGGGTCCGGCCCAGCCGGCGCTCAACTCCCTTACGGCGGAAAGACCCTGGCCGGCCGGAAGGCGCCGGTCGCGGCTGCCCGGCCCGGCCAGCGCGGTGCCGTCGGCGCCGCCGGTGACCACCAGCGGCCCTCCGGCCGGGTCGGGCAGCACGGCCAGACCCGCGGTGCGCGCCACCGGCCGGTGGCCGCGCAGCAGTTCGCGGCCCCGGGCGGCCCACGGGCCGAGCGGGGAGGGACGGCGGTCCGGCTCGCGGGCCAGCGGCTCGCAGGCCCAGCGCGCCAACTCCTCGCCGTAGCCCGCGGCCAGCAGTTCGGCGCGGGCCTGCTCGGCGGCCAGCCGGTGGTCCAGCCGGCCGTGGTCGGGCAGCAGCAGGGTGCGGGCGAGGGTGCCGACCGCGAACAGGTCCTTGGCGGTGGTCGGGAAGCCGCCCACCTGCTCGGCCTCCGGCGGGACGTGCCCGGGGGTGAACACCGCGACCGTCAGGGTGTGGTCCAGCGGGGCGAGGAAGGTCAGGTCGATCAGCTTGACCTGCCCCTGGCCGTCCACCAGGACGTTGGCGGGGGAGATGTCGCGGTGCACCCAGCGCTTGCGGTGCAGCTCGTCGACGATCCGGCAGAGCCGGGTCAGCACCTCCGCCACCGCCGACGGGCCGCCGCGCTGGCCGCGCGCCCAGGTGTGCAGCGGCGCGCCCTCGACCCAGGGCGAGATCTGGTAGCCCAGCAGCGCCCCGCCGGGCGGGGTTCCGGGCCGGTGCGGGGAGGGGCCGAGCAGGAAGCTGGGCACCACCAGGTCGGTGACGCCCAGCCGGTGCGCGTTGTGCGAGACGTCGTCCCAGCGGCCGAGCCAGCGCCGCACCTCGGTCGGGTCGCGCTCCAGCATGATCTTGGCGGCGACCAGCTCCTTGCGCCCGTTGTGTCCGGTGCGAACCGCCCGCCACACCTCGGCCTCACCGCCCCGGTGGTGGAACTCCAGGAGTTCGTACTGCTCCGGGTCGAACTCCGGCCCGAACCGGAGCCCGGGCACCCAACGCGACTCCGACACACGACCCCCGAAGCTACTGACCGCTGTGGACGCGCTGTTGGCGCGCTGCTGTTGAGCCGCTGCCGTGCTGCCGTTCCGCCGGCGACGCGATGCCCAGGATAGTGCTCTTTCCTGTTCGTCCGTCCGATCGAGGGCCTATTCTGATGGCGCCCGGGCAACATCACGACACGACGTCAACTCATGATCGCCCAAAGGCAGTTGATCATGCGATGGTCGGTGTCCGAACACAGGGGGACGGTGCATGGCACTGATAGCGGTGCTGCTGGTCGTGCTGGCGCTGGCCGGTGTGGCCGCCGTCGTCCTGGCCCGCCGCCGACGGACCCTGGACGCCGCGACGGTGACGAAGGCGCTGGCCGCGGCCGCCGAACGGCTCGCCGCCGGCCGGGCCGCCCAGGCCCGCCGCCGCTACGCCCGGCTGGCCCGCCGACTCGCCGACGCCCCCGAGGAACTGCGCCCGCAGCGCGGCCTCGCCCTGCTCGGCCAGGCCGAGGCCACCGCCCCCACCGGCGACCAGCAGGCCACCTTCGCCCTGCACCGCGAGGCCTACCCGCTGCTCGCCGACCCGGCCCGGCAGCTGCCCCGGTGGAGCCTGCGCCGCCTCGCCGAGGAACGGATGCGGGCCCCCGACGGCGACCTCGGCCCGCTGCTCGCCTTCCTCCGGGCCACCGCCGCGGGCGCCGAGCCCGGCGAGGAGGCCGAAGCCGCCGCCCGCACCGTCGACTGGCTGCAGCACCGCTGCCGCGAAGGCGCCCCCGACCAGCGCGAACACGTCACCGCCGCCGCCCTCGCCGCCCTGCCCGGCCGGGACTGGCCCGTGCTCGCCCGGGCCGCCCTGCTGTGCGCCACCGACCGGGCCGCCGACGCCGAGGCCCTGCTCGCCGCCGCCGCCCCCACCGGCAGCGGCGAACTCTGGTTCCGCTGGGGCGCCCAGCTCTACACCCTGCACCGCGACCGACCCGCCGTCACCGCCTTCGACGAGGCCCTGCGCCGCGGCCCCGGCGAACCCTCCCCGTGGGGGCGCGGCCCGGCCCTGCGCACCGACAGCCTGCTCTTCCGCGGCCTGGCCCGCCAGCGCCTCGGCGCCACCGAGGAGGCCTGGGCCGACCTCGCCGCCGCCGGCGGCGAGAGCCCGACCGACCCCCGCCCCCGCTACGCCCTCGGCCGGCTCGCCCTGCTGCTCGGCGCCGACGAACCGGCCCGGGAGCAGTTCACCGCCGCCCTGACCGTCCGGCCCGACTTCGCCCCGGCCCGGTTCGGCCTCGCCCTGGTGCACGAGCGGGCCGAACGCCCCGCCGAGGCCGCCGCCGACTACCGGGCCGGCCTCGGCGGGGCCCCCGACTGGCGCCCCGCCAGGGTCCGGCTCGGCGCCGCCCTGCTCGCCGCCGGCCAGGCCGAACAGGCCGAGCCGGTCCTGCGCGCCGAGGCCGACACCGAACCCGGAAGCCGCTGGACCGCCGTCGCCGCCTTCCACCACGGCCTCGCCCGCGCCCGCGCCGACGACCCGGCCGGCGCCCTCGCCCGCTGGGAATCGCTCGACGACGAGGACCTGGGCCCCCGCCGGGCCCTGGCCCGCGACCGGCTCGCCCGCACCCGCCTGGCCACCGACCCGACCGCCGCCCGCGAACTCTGGCAGCAGGCCACCGCCGAGCACCCGGCCGCCCCCGGCTACCGGGCCGCCCTGCGCGAAGCCGCCCTGCGCGAGGCCGCCCACCTGCTGGTCACCGGCCGGGACCACGCCGAACCGCGCGCCCGCGCCGCCGCCGCGCTCGCCCTCGCCGACACCCTGCCCGGCGCCCTCACCCACCGCCAGGCCCGGCTGCGGGCCGCCCTCGCCCTGGCCGAGGGCACCCCGGAGCCGGTCACCGCCCTGCTCGACGCCGGCAGCGGCCTGCGCGACCGCTACCACCTGGCCGCCGTCGCCCTGCTGGCGGGCCGCCCGGCCCGGACGATCGCCCTGCTCGGCCCGCCCGACCCGGCCGGCGACCCGGCGACCGCCCGACTGCGCGCCCTGCTCGCCGAACGGGCCGGCAACTGGGCCGCCGCACTGGACTGGTACCGGTACTTCCTGGCCTCGGGCACGGCGGCGGGCGCGGCACCCACCGGCGACTGCGCGCTCTGCGACCGCCCCGCCGCCGGCACCTGCGGCGGCTGCGGCCGCGAGGCCTGCACCGACCACCAGCACACCCCCGAGGCCGCCGGCTCGGCCCGCTGCGTGCGCTGCGCCGCCCCCGCCCTGCGCGCCGTCCTCGACTGCGCCCGGCGGGCCGGCACCCCGGAAGAAGCCGAACCCGTGCTCGCCCGCTGGGCCGAGGCGCTCGGCGAGGGCGAAGCCGCCGCGCCCGTCCGGCTCGACCTGGCCCTGCTGCGCGCCGAACTCGGCCGGCTGGACGACGCCCTGGCCGGCCTGCCCGCGGACGCCGGGACGGCCCGCGCCGCCGTCCTGGTCCGCCGGGCGGGCGCCGCCCTCGCGGCCGGGCGGCTCGGCCCGGCCGCCGTCGACCTGCGCCAGGCGCTCCGACTCGCCCCCGGACACGAGCTGCCGGGCCGCGAGCGGGCGGCCGGCGCGCTCGTCCTGCTGGCCGAGCACGAGGCGCACCAGGCCGCCCTCGACGGCCGCCACCGCGAGGCCTGGGAGGTCTACCGCGAGCTGCTGGTCAAGGACCCGGCCCACCCCCGGCTGCTGCACGCCCTCGGCCTGGCCGGCTACCGGCTCGCCGCCGCCGCTGCCTCCGGCACCCCTGATGCCCCTGATACCCCTGGCGTCCCCGAGGTCCCCGAGGTCCCCGACGCCCCCGGCGAAGAGGTCTGGGCCTGGACGCTCGGCTGCCTGGTCGCCGCCCTGCACCAGCCCGAGCTGTGGACCGAGTCCGCCCGGATCACCGGCCGCACCGCCGAACCCCAGCGGCTGGCCGCCGCCCGCGCCGCCCTGCTCGACCGCCTCCGCGACGACCTGCGCGCCCTGGACCGGGCCGCCGGACGCAGCGGCGACGAGGTCACCGCCTGGACGCTGCGCCTCGGCATGGAGGCGCACTGCGCGGACGCCTTCGCCCAGGAGGACATCCGGATCACCCTGCCCGGCCGCCCGGCCCGCCGTCTCGCGCTCGGCCCCGCCCTCGAAGGGCTGCTCCGCGACGACCCCGAACTCCCGGGCTGGGCCGAGGCCTTCGAACAGGCCGTACGGGCCTGGCGGCGACCCGCCGGCCCCGACGCGCCCGCGCCCACCCGGGCCCTCGGCCTGTTCGGCGACCTCGGCGCACAGCGCTACCTGCAGCTCCAGGGCCGGCAGGCCGCCGCCGTCGCCGCCCTGGACGCGGTGCCCGAACAGCGGCGCGGCGAGGACTGGCAGTCGCTGCTCGGCGAGTCCCTGGTCAGCCAGGCCCGCGAGCACCACCGCAACCAGGACTGGCGCGAGGCCCTGGAGAGCCTCACCCGCGCCCGGTCCGTCCCCGGTGCCAGGCTGCCCGCCGACGCCGCCGCCATCGCCGCCGAGTCCGGCCTGCGAGCGGCCCGCGCGCTGCTCAAGAACAACCTGGACGACCAGGCCGGGGCCGCCGAACTCCTGGAGAAGGCCCTGGCGTTGGCCCCCGACGACCCCGAGGTGCAGGGCGACCTCGGTGCCACCTACGCCCAGTGGGCGCGCAAGATCAACAACGAGGACAAGGACTACCCCCGCGCCCTCGCCCTGCTGGAGAAGAGCCTGGAGCTGGCACCCGGCGACCCGACCGCCCGCCACTTCCTGGAGGCCGCCCTCGGCAACCGGGCCGGCCAGCTCAGCCATGCCGACGCCACCGACGCGGAACTCGTGGAGGCCGCCGAAGCCTGGCGGGCGCTGATCGAACTCAACCCCGATCCGGACCACCGGCTCGGCCTCGCCTTCGTGCTGCGCCAGCTCGCCCGCTCGGCCGCCTTCGCCGACGACCGCCGGCGCGCCGTCGAGTGGATGGCCGAGGCGCTGCGCGCCGACCCGGAATGGGAGGGCGGGGTCGAACAGGAGGCCCCGCGCCGGGTCTCGGTGATGCTCGCCAACCACGTGGTGGACGGCATGGAGGACCAGCCGTTCACCGACCAGGCCGCGATGCTCCAGAAGGCCAGGTCCTACGACGACTCCACCGACATCCGCCGGCTGATGGTCAGCGTCTGGCGCGGCAAGGCCATCAGCCACTACGAGGGCCGCCGCTACCGCGCGGCGATCCGGCTGCTGGAAGAGGCGCTCGAACTGTCCGGCACCGCGGAGGACACCGACAAGCTGCGCCGCGAACTCGGCATCGTCTACGGCTCCTTCGCCGTCCAGCAGGCCAATGCCCGGAAGCTGCGCGAGGCCCGGGACCTGGCCCGCAAGGCCGTCGAGTACAGCCCGGACGACGTCGAGCTGCACGTCATGCAGCGGCGGATCAACTCGCTCTACTGACGGCAACCGCAGGGAAGTTGGCGTCGTCCTAGACCGTACGCCGCAGACCGCAGACCGCAGACCGCAGACCGCAGACCGCAGACCGCAGGCCGCCACCCGGGCCGCCGCCCCGAGCCGTCCCCGACACCGTGAGGAGAGAGACCGCCCGCCATGCCACTGAACGAACCGTCGCCGTACGAGGTCCTGGGCATCCCGCTCACGGCCGGCGTGCGCGAGATCAACCTCGCCGTCGGACCGGCGATGCGGGCCGGCCGGTACACCCGCCAGCAGATCCAGGAGGCCGCCGCGCTGCTGCGCAACCCGGACCGGCGCCTGGAGGCGGACCTCCAGCAGCCCCTCCCGCCCGAGCCGGTCGACCAGGCCGCCGAGCTGCTCGCCCCCGCGCTCGCCGAGCCGCTGCTGGTGATCGAGCGCCCACCGCTGCCGCCGGCCGCCCTGCCCGCCCTCCACCGCGCCGAGCTGGCCGCCGACTTCGCCGAGCCCGCTCCCGGCGGCGCCGACCCCGAACCGCCCGTCCCCGCCCGCTACGCGGCGGACCTGTCCGTGCTGCCGCAGATCGAGGTTCCCGAATGACCGACGCACCCACTCACGTACCTACTGACGCTCCCACTCTCGCGCCCGCCGCAGACCCGCTCGACGGCCGCCGGCGGCTGGAGATCCCGCCCGGCGTCGAGGACGTCGACCTGGAGCAGGCGTTCGGCCGGCTGCTCTTCCGGGCCTCGCTGCTGGGGAGCAAGCTGACGGAGCAGAAGCAGGCCGCCCGGGCCGAGCAGCGCGAACTGCTGGGCATCCTGGTCGAGGTGGACGACGCGCTCGCCGCCCTCGGCCTGGACCGCGAGCTGGTGGCGCTCGGGCGCGGCGCCGGACTGGAGGCCACCCGGCGGCGGCTGCTCGGGCAACTCGCCAAGGCCAGGGTGCGGCCAATGCGGCTGGAGGGCATGACGGCGGACCCGGACCTGACCGAGATCGTGGGCACCGAGCCCCGCGCCGGGGTGGCGCCGGAAACGGTGGTGCGGACGGTGGTGACCGGGTTCTTCTGGGGGGACGAAGTGCTGCGCCGGGCCCAGGTGGTGGTCGCCGCGCCGGAGCCGGATCCGCGGCCGGAGCTCGGGGACGGGCCGGTGGGGGCCGCGGCGGAGGACTTCCCGCCGCCGCTCCCGGAGCCGGAGCTGCCCGAAGCCACCGAGGCCACCGAAGCCGCCGAGACCGCCGGGACCGCCGCACCCGCCGAGACCGAGGCGCCGGACACGCCCGGGGTCGCCGAGGCCGTCCCGCCCGCCATCGCCGCCGCGTTCGCGACCGCGCCCGCCGCCGCCGTCGACCCGATCACCCGGGCCCAGCCCAAGGCGGCCCCGCCCCGGGCCCGCCGCCGGGGCAAGGCCGTGGCCAAGCAGGCCAAGCGCAAGAAGTAGCCAGGACCACGAGGGGCAAGAGGGGAACGACATGTACCGCACACTCGGCATCGACCTGGGCACCACCAACTCCGTGGTCGCCCACCTGCGCCGGGGCGAGCCGGAGATCATCTTCAACCGGCAGAACCAGGAGGCCACGCCCTCCGTGGTCGGCAGCGGCCGCAAGGGCGAGCTGCTGGTGGGCTCCACCGCGCGCAGCCGGATCGCCGTCGACGGCGTCAACGTGATCCGCTCGGTCAAGCGCTTCATGGGCCGCAAGTTCAAGGACTCGCAGGTGCAGGCGGCCCTGAAGGAGGTGGACTACAAGGTCACCGCGGGCACCGACGGCGACGTCAACGTCTGGTTCAACGGCCGCTCGTACACTCCGATCGAGATCTCCGCGATCATCCTGCACCGCCTCAAGGAGGACGCCGAGCAGCGCTTCGGCGAGCCCTTCCACCGCGCCGTCATCACCGTCCCCGCCTACTTCGGCGAGCGGCAGGTCGCCGCCACCCAGGAGGCGGGCCGGATGGCCGGCCTGCACGTGCTGCGGATCATCAACGAGCCGACCGCCGCCGCCCTCGCCTACGGCATCACCTCCGAGGCGGGCGACGAGGGGCGGACCGTCCTGGTCTACGACCTCGGCGGCGGCACCTTCGACATCTCCATCCTGCTGCTGGTGCCCGGCTCGGTCTCGGTACTCGGCATCGAGGGCGACAACCTGCTCGGCGGCGACGACTTCGACCGCGGGATCACCACCGCGCTGCTGGAGGACATCCGCGAGGAGTACGGCGCGGAGTACCAGCCCGACCTGCGCGACCGTCCGAAGATCGCCGCCACCGCCGAGACCATCAAGATCGAGCTCTCCAACCAGGAGTCCTCCGAGGTCATCCTGCCGGGCCTGGGCGCCGGGCAGCTGGTGCTGGAGACGGAGTTCGAGCGGGCCCGCTTCGAGGAGCTGATCGAGGCCCGGATCGAGCGCACCATCGAACTGACCCACAAGGCCATCATGCAGGCCAACCTGACGGTCGGGGACATCGACGAGGTGGTGCTGGTCGGCGGCTCGACCGCGATCCCGCTGGTCGCCCGCCGGCTCGGCGAGGTATTCGGCCCGCGCCGGATCCGGCGCGGCGTCAACCCGATGCAGTGCGTGGCGCTCGGCGCGGCCGTCCAGTCCGCGCTGGTCGGCGAGGTGGAGTGCCCCGAGTGCAGGGCCCCCGGCGACCTGTCCGCCTCCAACTGCGCCAACTGCGCCACCACCCTGCTCGGCGGCGCCCGGGTCTCCTGCCCGACCTGCCACATTCCGGTCGACGCCGACGCCGCCGCCTGCCCCAAGTGCGAGCGGGCGCTGGACGGTTCGGGCGCCACCGGGTCCGGTGCGACGGTCCCGCAGCAGACCCGGGCCACCGCCGTGGTGCACGGCGGCAACTGCCCGCGCTGCGGCACCCCGGCCGCCCCCGGCGTCACCGCCTGCGAACTGTGCGGCGAGCCGCTCAACTCGGCCGCCCCCGGCCACACCAAGGTGGCCGGCACCGCCGCCGAGGACGTGGGCCTGCGCTGCGCCTCCTGCGGCCTGGTGAACCCGCCCGGCTGCGAGGTCTGCCCGGGCTGCGGCGAGCTGGCGCAGGTCACCAACCCGTTCGACATCACCCCGAAGAACCTCGGCATCGAGCTGAACGACGGCCGCCTCGCCGTCATCATCCCCAAGAACACCAGCTACCCGACGAGTTCGCCGGTCAGCCGGGAGTTCGTGGTCTCCGGCAGCGGTCGGCAGCGGCTGGAGATCGCGGTCTACGAGGGCGAGCACGAGATCGCCCAGCAGAACGAGTTGATCGGCCACCTCACCCTGCGGCTGCCCGAGGGCCTGGGCGGCCGCACCCCGGTGGAGGTCTCCTTCGGCCTCGACCGGGACCGCACCATCACCCTGTCGGTGCGGATCCAGGGCGGCGCCGAGAAGACCGTCAAGCTGGAACGGGTCACCCTCGACCCCGAGTTGAAGGTGCAGGTCGAGGAGCAGCAGCGGCAGATCGAGTCCTTCACCGACCGCTGGGGCGGCGAGCTGACCGAGGCCGAGATGCGCGAGGCGCAGCGGCTGATGGACAGCCTGGACGACCTGGCGGCCGGGCAGACCCGGGGCCGGTCGGTGGACGCGGCGCTGGAGCGGGCCCAGCAGCAGCTCAAGGCCCAGCGCTGGGTGCGCGGTTCGGAGGCGTACCTGAGCCTGTTCATCCACTACTGCGAGAAGCACCTCGATCCGAGCGACCTGGACCAGTTGCGGTCGGTGGCCGCGGAGCTGCGGCTGCGCCGTGAGGCCGCCGACTGGGAGGGCGCGGTGCGCGCGGCCCAGCGGGCGGACGAGCTGTGCGACGCGCTCGGGCACACCATGCGGATGCTGACCATGTGCAACGTCTACGTGACCCAGAACATGGTCTCGCCCGCCCTGGGCCAGCTGATCATGGCGGAGCTGCGCGGGCTGGACGAGGCGGTGGAGGCGCCCAACATGGCGGAGGTCAACACCCACATGTCGAATCTGCTGGCCCTGTACGCGCAGGCGCAGCGGGAGCTGGGCAGCGAGCCGGCCCAGGAGTCGCTCGGCCCGGTCCGGCCCGAGGAGGCGGGGCCGCGATGAGCGCCGTGGACGCCTTCCCGCAGGTGCCGGAGGTCCCGGCGGCCCCGGGGGTCCAGGGGATCCCGGTCGCGCCCGAGGTGCCGTGCCCGCTGTGCAGGGTCCCGGCGGATCCGCAGACCCTGCGCTGCCCCTCCTGCCGGGAGGACCTGTCCGTGCTGTTCCGGCTGCGTTACGCCGGACGGATCGACTACAACCGGGCGCTGGACGCCCTGGCGGCCGGGAACGAGTCGCTCGCCCTCGGCCTGCTGCACCGCGCGGTGGCGGCCGAGCCGGGGTTGTATCCGGCCCGGGAGCTGCTGGAATCGCTGAACGTCGCCGCTCCCGCGGTGGCGGCGCGGGTGGGGCGGGAGGCCGACACGCCCTAGGACGGGGCAATCCGGCGTGCGGAGGAGCTGATCGCTTGTGATCGTGGGCGAGGTGTGATCGTCACACTTCGACCCGCTCTGCTCACAAGGAGTGACGCAATGCGTATGCGTACCACCTTCGCCGCCGCCGCCCTCGCCGCCACGGCGGTCCTCGCCGGCGCCGGCACCGCCTCCGCCGGCGAGGCCACCGCCAACGGTGCCGCCATCGGCTCGCCCGGCATCCTGTCCGGCAACGTGATCCAGGTGCCGATCAACCTGGAGGCCAACGTCTGCGGGAACTCGATCGGCATCATCTCGCTCCTCAACCCGGTCACCGGCAACACCTGCATCAACAAGTGACCCCGTGCGCTGGGGCCGCCCGTCGACCGCGACGGACGGCCCCAGCGCCGCGTGCGCACCCCCGTTCGGGGGTGGCGGCGCGGGGCCGGGGCCCGCGACCATGGTCCCCGTCCCGCACCGCCGTCCCCAGGAGCCAGCCCGTGCCGACCACGCCGACCCCGCGCAGCTACGCCTCCGGCACCTCGGACGTCCCGCTGCTCGGCGACACCATCGGGGAGAACCTCGACCGCGCGGTGCGCGCCTTCCCCGAGCGCGACGCCCTGGTCGACCGGGCCACCGCCCGCCGCTGGACGTACGCCGAACTCGCCGCCGACGTCGACGCCCTGGCGCTCGGACTGCTGGAGCTCGGGATCGCCAAGGGGGACCGGGTCGGCATCTGGGCCCCCAACTGCGCCGAGTGGACGCTCACCCAGTACGCCACCGCCAAGCTCGGGGCGATCCTCGTCACGGTCAACCCGGCCTACCGGTCGCACGAGTTGGAGTACGTGCTCAACCAGGCCGGCATCCGGCTGCTGGTCGCCGCCGAGCGCTTCAAGACCTCCGACTACGCCGGGATGATCGAGGAAGTCCGCCACCGCTGCCCGGAGCTGGAGCGCGTCCTGCTGCTCGGCAGCCCCGCCTGGGAAGCCGTGACCGCCACCGGCAGGCGGGCCGACCCCTCCCGACTCGCCGAGCGTCAGCGCGAGTTGGCCCCCGACGACCCGATCAACATCCAGTACACCTCCGGGACGACGGGCTTCCCCAAGGGCGCGACGCTCTCGCACCACAACATCCTCAACAACGGCTACTTCGTCGGCGAGCTGCTCAACTACACCGAGCAGGACCGGATCTGCATCCCGGTGCCCTTCTACCACTGCTTCGGCATGGTGATGGGAAACCTGGCCGCCACCTCGCACGGCGCCTGCACGGTCATCCCCGCCCCCTCCTTCGAGCCCGGCGCCACCCTGGCCGCCGTCGCCGCCGAACGCTGCACCTCGCTGTACGGGGTGCCGACCATGTTCATCGCCGAGCTGGCCGACCCGGACTTCGACCGCTACGACCTCGGCAGCCTGCGCACCGGCATCATGGCCGGCTCGCCCTGCCCGAGCGAGGTGATGAAGGAGGTCATCGGCCGGATGGGCATGACGCAGGTGTCCATCTGCTACGGCATGACCGAGACCTCGCCGGTCTCCACCCAGACCCGGGTCGACGACCCGGTCGAGCGCAGGGTCGCCACGGTGGGCCGGGTCGGCCCGCACCTGGAGGCCAAGGTGGTCGACCCGGCCACCGGCCGCACCGTCCCGCGCGGCGAACCCGGCGAGCTGTGCACCCGCGGCTACTCCGTCATGCTCGGCTACTGGGGCGAGCCCGAGCGCACCGCCGAGGCCGTCGACGCCGCCCGCTGGATGCACACCGGGGACCTCGCGGTGATGGACGAGGACGGCTACCTCGCCATCACCGGCCGGATCAAGGACATGGTGATCCGCGGCGGCGAGAACCTCTACCCGCGCGAGATCGAGGAGTTCCTCCACGCCCACCCGGACATCCTCGACGTCCAGGTCATCGGCGTCCCCGACACCAGGTACGGCGAGGAGCTGATGGCCTGGATCCGGATGCGGGAGGGCGCCGAGCCGCTCACCGCCGAGACCGTCCGCGCGTACTGCGCCGGCCGGCTCGCCCACTTCAAGATCCCGCGCTACGTGCACGTGGTCGAGGAGTTCCCGATGACGGTCACCGGGAAGATCCGCAAGGTCGAGATGCGGGCGGAGGCCCAGCGGATCCTGGGGCTGTAGACCCCGCGCCCCGGCCCGGGCGCCCCTCCGCCCGGGCGCGTCCGGGGAGCGCGGTGGCCCGCCCGGCGGGAGAGTGTGATCATGCCCCTCGACGTCACAGTGGAACGCCTGATCCCCCTCCCGCCCGCCACGGTCGCCGCCTACGCGATGGACTGGCGCCACGACCCCGAGTGGACCCAGGGCATCCGCGACGCCACCCTCACCCGGGAGGCCGACACCGGCGGCTTCGGCGCGGGCGCCGAGATCACCCGGACCGCCCGCTTCCTGGGCCGGACCTTCTCGTACGTGCTGCGGGTGGCACGCCACGACCCGCCGACGCTCCTCGACATGGTCTCCGTCGCCGGACCGATGCCCATGCGCGTCACCTGCACCTTCGAGCCCACCCAGGCCGGCACCTTCGCCCGCATCCGCGTCCGCGGCGGCTTCCGCCTGACCGGCCCGCTGCTGTCCCACCGGGTGCGCACCGCGCTCACCGCGGACCTGCGGGCCCTGGAGGGACGGCTCACGGGGTGACCGCCCTCCCGTACGGACCTGTGCTTCCCCTCCCGCCGCGGGCCCTCAGGGGGTGTGCCTCAGGGACCGGTCCGGGGTGCCGCCCTCCAGGATCTCCTGCAGGTCGGCGACCGCCGCCGGGACGCCGTAGGACTCCGCGACAGCGACCGGGTTGATCACCACTTCGTCGATACCGGCCTCGAAATGGCGCTCGATGCCCGCCCGGATCTCCCGGAGACCGCCGAACAGGAAGACGCCCTCCTCGACCAACTCCCGGGCGGACGAGACGGGGTCGGACACATCGAGGTCCAGACCCGCCCGGCGCAGCATGTCCACGTAGTGGGGCGCGCACAGATGAAATCTGGTCCCGCGCTGGGCGAGCACCATCGCATTGCGCCCCGGCCGGTCCAGCACGGCATGGACGACGGTGACGATCCGCGGCCGCTCCCGCCCGGCGTCGCGGGCGCCCTTCTCCAGGGCCGGAGCCAGGACGTCCCGCACATAGGCGGGCGGCGTCAGCCAGGTGATCGCCGTGTCGGCCACCGAACCCGCCGCCCGGGCCATGCCGGGGCGCAGCACACCCGCGCCGACCTCCGGCGGCGCGGTTCCGGCCGGCGCCGACATCCTGGGCAGCACCACCCCGCGCATCGGGAACAGCGGCCCCGAGTGGTGGTCCAACCGCCCCTCGTGCAGCAGCCGGCGCAGGACGTCCAGGTACTCCGCCACCGCCGCCGCCGGACGGGCGTAGGGCGCGCCGCGCAGCGCGGCCACGAAGCCGGGCTCGCCCGCCCCGTAACCCACCACCGGCGGATGGCCCGTCAGCGCGCCGAGCGTGCGGGCCTGCACGGCCGCGTCGTACGGATGCCGGAGCGCCGTCAGCGCCACGGACAGGCCGACCGGGATCCGGTAGCCCGCACCCGCCAGATACGCCAGCACATGATGCGACTCCAACGCCACCGACTGGCCCAGCCAGAGCCGCGCGGCGCCCCCCTCCCGGACCAGCTCGGCCAGCGGCAGGACATCCCGTGGGTCCTGGACCTGGACGGGATACAGCACCGAGACCTTGCGCGAACTCGTCATCCCCGCCACCTCAGACCAGCACTTCCGCATCCGGCACATCCGCAACCGGCACGGCCGGTGCCGGCAGGGCCGGCGAACCGAGGTTGCGGGCCGGCTCGGCGGGGGACGCCGACGCCTCGCGCAGGGCCTGGGCGACCTGCTCCTCCAACGGCGGGCCCGCCGGATCGGTCGCACGGCGCACGACACCGTCGGCGACCGCCGCCGCCCGGTGCTGGCCGAAGCTGCGCCCGCCCCAGCCGTCCCGCTCGTCGCGCGGCTCCCAGGCGAGCGCGACACCGGGGCGCAGCGGGGAGGCGAAGACCGACGCGTCCCCGGCGACTCCCGGAAGGCCCGCCACGGCGTCCGCGAGCACCGGCGCGACGGCCGCGTCCGCGGCGCCGAGGTACACCACCACGGCGTCCCGGCGCGGATACGTCCACGGACGGGACAGCACCTTCGCCCGGTACCGCACACCCAGGCCAGCCAGCCGCTCCAGCAGTGCCCGCCACACCGGCGGGGCGGCACCGGGTTCCGCCAGGTGCACGTACAGCCGCAGCACCTCGCCGGACCGGACCGGCGAACCGTCGGGCCCGTCGACCAGCAGGAAGCCGGGCGACAGCGCCGGACGCACCGCCGGAAGCTCGACCACGCAGGGCCGGCCGACGGCCGGCGGCCCGTCCGAGCGCACCGCGCCGGGCCGCACGCCGACCAGCACCCGGCCCAACTCGACCCGCACCGGACCGTCCGCCCCGCCGTCGGCGGCCTCGACCGGCGAGCGGAGCACACCCGCCGCGACGGTCCGGGTGTGGCCGGTGGCCGCGATCAGCTCGCGCTCGAAGGTCTCGCTGCGCCGCGGCATCCGGGCCGGGCCCTCCTGGCGCACGATGCCGGCGTGCCAGCGTTCGTACAGCAGGCCGGCCAGCGCCGAGCGCAGTTCGCCCCAGGTGTCCGCGGCGACCACCAGGTCGTCGTCGACCTCGACCCGCGGCGTGCCGTCGGTGATCCGCAGGCCGCCGAGCGCCGCGCGCAGGGCCGGGGAGAGCGGGGCCGGGGAATGCTGATGGGACACGATCGTCTCCTGATCCCGTTGTCGATCCGTACGAGTGGGCGTGGGCCCGCGGTCAGTCCTGGACGAGGCCGAGCACCTCGGCGGACCGGAGCGGGTCGAGCAGCGCGTTGCGGCCGACCCCGGCGGCCCCGCGGAGGACGGCGGTGAGGCGGTGGGTGAGGGCCGCCGTGGCGATCGTGCGCTCGAACAGGTGCCAGCCCGCGTACCGGGTCACCCGAGCGGTGAACTGCCTTTCGTCGGCGGCGGGTTCGGAGCGAACCCGGCGGTAGCCGGACCAGAACGCGGCGATCTGCGGACGCACCGCGTCGAGCTGCTCGGCGCCGCTGCGCATCAGCGCCTCGTGGACCTCGGCGGGCGGGACCGGGGTGTCCGGCCCGAGGCCCGCGAACATTCCGACGGCCGCCCGGTGGAGCCATTGCCCGACGTACGCGCCGACGTCCCGGGCCGGGTCGGCGATCCGGAACTCCTCCCAGTCCGTCAGGTACAGGTCGTCGCCGGACAGCAGGAACTGGTCGAGCCGCAGGTCGCCGTGGATCGGCACCGCGGGCGCGGCCGCGCTCGACCCGGCCAGTTCCCGCAGGGCGGCCCGGACCCGCTTGTCGTGCTGCAGCATCGACCACACCTCCAACTCGCCCCCGCTGGCGGCGGCGTAGTCCTCGGCGGTCAGCTCGGCCAGCCGGGCGGTGGACCCTTCCCGCCCTCCGGTGGCGGGCTCGGGCAGGTCGGCGGGGTGGACCGGCATGCGGTGCAGTTCCGCGAGCGCCAGGCCGGCCCGGTGCGAGAGCGCGGCGTCGAAGCGGCCCTGATCGGCGAGCAGGTTGCCCGGCACCGCGTCGACCAGGCGCTCGTGCACCAGCAGCAGGGCCCCGGGGTCGGCGCCGAGGAAGGCCGGCGAGTGCCAGTGCTCCGGAGGGCGACCGGCGGCCAGCACCTGTTCGAACGCGCGGGCCCGGTCGAAGCGTTCGGCGGCGAGCGGCTGCGCGAGCCGCTTCACGAAAACCTCCCGGCCGTCGGCGGTCGGGCCCGCCCAGTTGTCGTTCCGTCCGGGCCGGCTGATGGGCGTCCGGTCCGCGAACGGTGCCACGCCCAGGCGTTCGAGAGCCTGGACGACATCGGGGACGTGGTCGAGTGGAACCGGTGCGAAGACGCCGGTGGGGTCCGTGGCGGGGACCGGCCCCGTCGGCGTTCCGGCCGTGTCCCGGATCGCGGTGATCGTCGCTGCCATGGGAGCCACGGTAGGCGGCGGCACCCCCTGACGGGCAGCCGCACGGACCTGCCGGGCACGGCCCGCGGCGGGGGTGGCAGGGCCCTGCCGGACGGGGTAGTGCGCCGCACGTCCCTGCCGGACGGCGGGCGCAACGGTGAGGTTCCGACCGGACGTCGGACGTGCCGGCAGGGAACTGGCGGGAGATCCGGATTCGCCTTCCCGGGGGCGCAGTTGTCTGCCTCTGGGCGGGTGGGGGCGGCGGCTGGTGTGCTGATGGTGCTGCAACCGGCAGCGGACGTGTGAGCGAATGGAGTCAGCATGGACAGCAGTGACCTGATGGGTGGTTACTCCGCCTACACCACGCCGGGTGCGGCGCGGAACGACCTGGTGTCGATCCCCGACGGGACGGAGGGGTTCACGCCCGTCGTCACCTTCATCTCGGTGATCTCGATCATCGTGAGCCCGGCCACCATGTCCCTCCTGTAGGAGGGACGCTCCGAGCGTCCGGCTCGGGCTCCCACGGCACGGACCCCGCGCCGCCGCGATCCCGTGGCGGCCGGGCTCCGCGCCCCGTACAGCCCGCCTACCTGACCGAGCCCGAAGGGGCGGGGTCCCCGTGGTGCTGCGACCGGCAGCGGATGAGTGAGCGAATGGAGTCAGCATGGACAGCAGTGACCTGATGGGTGGTTACGCCGCCTACACCACGCCGAATGCGGCGCGGAACGACCTGGTGTCGATCCCCGACGGGACGGAGGGGTTCACGCCCGCGATCACGGTCTCGATCTCGGTGTTGGTCACCGTCATCGTGAGGGGTTGCAACTGAGCGTTCGGCTCCGTGTCGTGGCGCCGGCACGGGCTTCGGGCCGTGCCGGCGGCGGCGTTCGGCGCTCAGCGCTCCCGGGGGGTCGACGCGGTGCGGTGGACCCAGCCGGCGATCGCCACCCGGGAGGAGCAGCCGAGCTTGCGCATGGTCTCGCGGATGTGGTTCACCACGGTCCATTCGGAGATGGTCAGTTGCCGGGCGATCTGCTTGTTGCTCAGGCCCTCGGCGATCAGCCGGGCGACCTCGCTCTGACGAGGCGTCAGTATCGCGTCGGCGGACGGCTCGGCCGCCGTGGCCCGGGGGGACACGGCGGGCCGGTCCGGAACGGGTTCCGACGGGTCGCCGGGCGTCCGCGCGGCGACGCAGCCGAGCGCGAAGTCACGTATCAGGTCCGGGAGTTCGACCACTGAACCGGCCGCCATGGCGGCGAGCGACTCGCGGTCGCCGAGCAGCAGCCGCCGCTCGACCCGGCCGACGGTGAAGTCGGGTTCCGTCGGGTCGTCGAGCAGGTGGCGCCGGACGGTGTGGAAGCAGCCCAGCGCCCGGGCGACCGCGGCGGCGCGCGCGGCGGGGCCCGGCAGCAGCGGGCTGCCCATCAGGGCGAGGAGCGCGCCGAGCGCGGCCGGGGCTCCGAGCGGGCGCAGCGTGGCCAGTGCGCGGTCGAGGTAGTTGGTCGAGTCGGCCGCTCGTCCCGCCGCCGCCGCGAACGCGCTCAAGTGCAGCAGCGCGAGGCCGGCGACCAGGTTGTCCCGGGCCTGGATGGCCTCGGCGAGCGCGCGGGTGGCGAGCGCGGCCGCGGTGCCCGCGGAGCGGTGGAGGAACTCGGCCAGCGCGGTGTCGAGCAGCCGGCGACGGGCCAGATGGCCGCCGTCGGCGCCCGGTTCGATGGCCCGGTGGAGCAGCGCGAGCCCCTCGTCCGGGCGGCTCGGGGTGATGGCGATCCCGCGCAGGTGCGTGATCCTGACACTGAACCCGCCGTCCGCCGGGGCCTCGTGTCCCGCGTCGCCGGGCTGAACACCGTCGAGGATGGCCAGCGCCGCTTCCGGCTCGTCGTTGCGGACGGCGGCCTCGGCCAGCAACAGGGCCGCCCGCCACCGGCTGTCCCGGTCGGCGTCGGGGCCGCCCAGCGAGGCCAGTCCGGCGGGCCAGTCGAACGGGGTGCCGATCGCGTAGTGGTACACCCGGGACAGCTCGGCGAGGTCGAGCGCCTCTTCCGCGAGCCCGGCGGCGACCAGTGTGTCGAGCGCCCGGCGGATGTTCCCCTCCTCGCTGCGGAACGCGATGATCCCCCCGGCCTGCGGGCCGCCCGTCATGAGGCGGACGGTGGATCCGGCCAGCCGGGCGTGGTGCCGGGCGTGGGCGAGCCGGACGTCCTCCAGCCCGTTCGCCGACTCACCCGTCTGCTTGTCCGGTCGGTACGACCAGCGGCCGAAGGAGAGGTGCAGCCGGGTACGGGTGTAGCCGTCGAGACGGCCCGAGGGAAGCGCGGAGAGGCTGAGCAGGTGCCGGCCGAGCAGTGACTCCAGGGCGGCCGGGTACTCGTCGAGGCCGACCCCGGAGATCTGCCGGAGCGACTCGGGTCCCGCGCCGCCGCTGAACACGCGGGCGCAGGCGAGCAGTCGGCGTCCGGCGTGGCTCAGGCCGCGCAGCGCCTCGGGCTCGGTGTCGTCCGGGCCGTACGCGTCCAGTAACCGGGCGAGGCCGTCGATGGCGGGCCGGGGCCGGTCCGGAAGCGCTCCGGCCCGGGGGGACTGGCCGTCGAGCGCGGCCCAGAGGACCTCCGGCCCCTCCAGGGCCGCGATCCGTGCGGCCAGGCCGATCGCCCCGGGGTTGCCGTGGAGTTCCACGCAGGCGCGGGCGACGGCCAGTTGGTTGTGGCGCTCGACCTGGAAAGCGGGGTTGAAGGCGCGCAGGCAGGCCACGAAGAGCTCGACGGAGGGCACCGAGGCCAGCGCCTCGACGTCGATGGCGCAGCAGTCCAGCGGCACCGGGAGCGGGGGAACGCTCCGGTGTGCGAAGCCGTCCTGCGCCACCGGCCGGCGCGCGGTGACCAGGGCCTTGACGCCCGTCCCGGCCAGCGCCCGGGCCAGCCGGGCCAGGACCTGCCGGTCGGGGTCGCGTCGCGCGCCGTCCAACAGCAGCACGGACGGGGCGTCCTCGGATTCGCGGGTCCGGGTGATCCAGCGGCGCAGGCCGTCCGCCCAGCCGTCCCCGGGCGCCGGCGCGATCCGGCCGATCGTTCCGCCGGTGCGGGTCCGGTGGGCGAGCGCGACCTCCTCGGCGAGCCGGCTCTTGCCGATCCCCGGCGCCCCGGACAGCAGCACGCCGTCGACGTCCGGCCGTTCGAGCACGGCCAGTACCTCGGCGAGCTCGCCCGCCCGCCCGACCGTCTCCACCGGGAACGGGCCGGTGACGGCGGGCGGTCGGGCGACGGTCGGCGGTCCGGTTCCGGACAGCCGGTCGGCCGCCGTCGCTGCCGCGACGGCGAAATCAGCGGACGTCATACGCGTCTCCAGAACGTGCCGGCGCGGTGGGTGACCCGGCCGTGTGGGTTCACTGCGACGGGCCGGTCGGCTCGGGCGTCGCGCCGGTGGCGCGCATCGGCCCGGCCGGCCTGGGGTGATGCTCGATCAGATCAGTTGTCGGGCACGGGAGTTGGTACATCGCAAGGATCCGGCGGCGGATCGGCTCCAGTGGGTACTGGTCGGCGTAGATGACGAGTTTGACCGTCACGCCTTCCAGCAGGCTGCGGAGCATGATCCCCTCCAGATGGGGGTCCTCGGCGCCGCGGGCGTGGAACAACTCGCGGAGCCGCTCCTCCAGTTCGGCGAGCAGCCGGTCCTTCCTGGCCTCCGCCGCCGCGTACAGCTGATGCGTCCCCGGATCGATCATGAGGCCCAGGGCCATCTGCTGGATGTGACGCGTGCGGTGGGCCGCCAGCAGTGCGCGGTCGATGATGGCGGACAACCGCTCGTCCGGAGTGCCCTCGACGTCCAGGACTTGGTGGACGCCCTCCAGGTAGCGGTCCAGCAGCTCGTCCGCGAGTGCGTGCTTGGTCGGGAAGTAGTAGCTGATCAGCCCGCGCGAGACACCTGCCAGCTCGGTGATGTCGGAGACGGTGGCCTGATGGAAGCCCTTCCTGGCCAGGACGTCGATGGCGGCGGTGACGATCCGCTCGCGGGAGGCTTCCCGCAACCGGGCGTTGACAAGAGGTGAGCGAGGTGACACGCGGGCTCCAGGGCTTCGGCCGCCATGGCGGTTGACTGTACAGACATCCAGTCAACGGGACCAGACCGCGTGCTCGTTCGCCCTGGAAGTACTTTCGACGAGCAGGTTCACCCCTCCGCCTCCGCCCGGCGCCGCCACGGGCCCGACCGGCGCAAACAGCGATGGCCGACGAGGATCTCCGTCCTCGCCGGCCATCGGTGCTCGTGGCGGTTACCGCGCGCCCCACTCCTGGTCGGTCGGCACGATCTCGCGGCCGAGCGGCATCAGCGAGATCGGGATCATCTTCAGGTTGGCCCAGCCGAAGGGGATGCCGATGATCGACAGGAACAGCGGGATGCTGGTGATCAGGTGCCCGATCGCCAGCCACCACCCGGCGAAGACCAGCCAGATGACGTTCCCCACGCACGACGCCGGCCCGGCGTCCGGCCGTTCCACCGCGGTGCGCCCGAACGGCCACAGGATGAAGCCGGCGAGCCGGAACGAAGCAATGCCGAACGGGATCGTGACGATGAGTACGCAGCAGATGATTCCGGCGAGCGTGTAGGCAAGCGCCATCCAAATGCCGCAGAAAATCAACCAGATGACATTGAGGATGAACCTTATTGCGCTCATGCTTGGTACCTTCTCACGACCGATGGCGTTGCCCTACGACCGTGCCATGCCCGCTGGTGGGCGTGTCTACGCCCTTAGGGGTTGTTCCTCAGGGTCCGGTCCGGGCTGAAGCCTCGGGTGGGGATTTCTTCGGATTCGGCTTCGAGTGGCAGCGCGGAGCCCTTCGAAGGAGACGAATCAGCCGTTCCGGCGCATGTGATGGGCGCCGGCCTGCCAGTCACGCGGCGTTATGCCGTAGGCCGCGCGGAAGGCGCGGGTGAAGTGGCTGGAGTTGGCGAAGCCCCAGCGCCGGGCGATCCCCGCCACCCCGAGCTCCCCCGCCATCGGCCGGAGCAGGTCCCGGTGGCAGCGCTCCAACCGCTGGGTCCGGATCCACCCGCCGACCGTGGTGCCCCCCTCCTGCTGGAACAGCTTGTGGAGGAAGCGGACGGACATGAAGTTCGCCGCCGCGATCGTGGACGGTGACAGGTCCGGATCGCGGAGGTTGCGCAGGATGTACTCCTTGACCCGCTCGAAGGAGGCCGCTGTCCGTGAACCCTGCGGCCGGGCGCGCCCGGCCCGGTCGTCGACGAACAGCGCCAGCAGGTCGAGTGCCGTGGCCGCGGCCCGGCGCCCGACGGCCTCGTCCAGCTCCGCCGCCTCGTTCGCCATCCTCGACAGGTAGTCCGTCAGCAGCGCGGCGCTGCCCTCGGCGCCGCTGAACGCCGTGGCGGTGAGTGCCCGCAGGTCCTTCTCCCGCACATCCAGGTCGGCGCGGGCGAAGTGGAAGGAGGTGAAGACGAACTCCTCCTCCATCCTCGTCCGGAAGACCCGGGAGGTGTCGGTGATGGAGAACCCGCCGGGCCGGATGAGCGTCTCCCTGCCGTCCTGCTCCTTGAGGGCGGTGCCCCGTTCCTGGAGGCTGAGGACGAGCGTCGGCGAGTCGCCGTCGGCGATCAGGCGCCTGCAGCGGGTCGCCATCTGGGGCCCGGCCTGGACCCTGGAGATCCGCAGGCAACCCAGTCGGTCGCCGACGATCTCCCCGGGCGACGGCTCCTCCTCCAGGAAGTCCACGGTCATCGGCACGAAGGTGCGGGACACGGCGTCCCGCCAGCTCTCCGCCCGGTCGGAGGCGGACAGCGACGCGGTGGATAGAGAGGCGGACATCGGGTTCCCCTCGGGTCGATCGGTCACCGGGACACCCGGCCCCGGGGGGCCCGCGGCTCGGACGGCCCGGTGCCGCCGCGGGTGTCGCGCCACTGGCTCGGTGAGACGCCGTACGAGGCACGGAAGAGCCGGCTGAAGTGGGCCGGATCGGCGAAGCCCCACCGCTGCGCCACGCCGGAGACCGTGCTGTCGCCGCTGTCCTCGCGGGAGAGGTCCTCGGCACTCGCCTGGAGCCGGCGGCGCTGGATCAGGCGGCTGACGGTGGTCCCCTCCCCTTCGAAGAGCTTGTGGAGGGAGCGAACGGACATGCGGTGCGCGGCCGCGATCGTCTGCGGCCCGAGCACCGGATCCTTGAGGTGCCGGTCCACGTAGGCGTGGATCTCCCAGATCCGGGTGTGGCGGGAGTCCGCCGCGGCCGGCGCGTCACGGGCGGCCTGCTCGGTGACGAGGACGGCCACCAGGTCGGCGAAGTTGCACGCCAGTCGACCGGCGACGAGCGCCGGGCAGTCCTCGGCCGTCTCGACCAAGGTCAGCAGGGACTGCTTGACCAGGGCGGCCACCGGGCCGCCGGCGTCGGCCGCGGTGGCCGTCACCCGTTCCAGCTGCTCGTCGCGCACGCCGAAGGCCCGGCGGGGAAGCAGGCACACCCTGACGTCCACTCCGTCCGGGTAGTCGACCACATGGGGGGTCTCCGTGTACCAGAAGGAAACCGCTCCCGCGGGGACCTCGGCCGTCCGGCCGTCCTGCTGCACCACGGCACCGGTGGCCCCCATGACGGCGACCACGACGTACCCCTCGGCCTGCCGGGTGCCGCGGGCGATCTCTCGCAGGCCGCGGGTGAAGCGGCGAGGGCCGGCGTGGGTCGTGATGAAGAGCAGGTGCCCCAACTGCCGGGTCGTCATCCGGCCCGGGGCCGACGCAGCCTCGTACGGGGCGACCGTCACGGGCATGGCGGCGATGGAGGCGGCCCGGCTCCGGCGATGACCGGTGTTCCCGTCCTTCGGGAAACCGGCCGGGTCGGTCACGGATGTCATGGGTCCTCTCCCTTCGCTCGGTACGGCATCCAGCATGGAACACGGGATGACTTACGTCGGCGGCTGAATGACTGTGAAGCGACTGCGGGCGGTGTGTCGCCGGACACATGACTCTCAGCGCATTCCAACCGTGCAATGTGTGCACCTACACTGCAACGGTCCAGGTCAGAGCACTGGCTCAGGCACAGAGGAAGATCGGATGTCAGGCACCACACTGTTCGGCCGGGACGAGGAGCTGGCGGCCGTCGACGCACTGGTCGACGCCCTGCCCGAGCGCGGCGACGCGCTGCTGATCCACGGCGCCCCCGGGATCGGCAGGTCCGCCCTCCTGGACCACGCCGCCGCCCGGGCGCGCGCCTGCGGATTCACCGTCCTCAGGGCCTCGGGTGTCCGGGCCGAGAGCGACCTGCCGTTCGCGGGGCTGCACCAGCTGACCCACACCGTGACGGACCTCGTCGCGCGCCTGCCCACCCCCCAGGCGCGGGCGCTGCTGGGGGCCTTCGGCATGGCGGAGCCGACCCCCGGTGCCTCCGGGCCCCAGCTCTTCGTGCTGTCCCTGGCCACCCTCGGCCTGCTCGGCGCGGCGGCCGCCGAAGCCCCCGTTCTGCTGGTCGTGGACGACGCCCAGTGGCTGGACGGGCCGACCCTGGACGTCCTCGCGTTCGTCGCACGCCGCGTCGGCGCCGAACCCGTCGGCCTGCTCGTCGCCGTCCGCGAGGACCGCACGGTGTGGCGGGGCACCCCCGGCATCCGCGAACTGCGCCTCGCGCCCCTGGCGCCGGTCGCGGCCGACGCCCTGCTGGACGCCCGCCACCCCGCTCTCGCCCCGGGGACGCGCCGCCGGGTGGCGGAGCTGTCGGTCGGCAACCCCCTCGCCCTGACCGAGCTCCCGCTCACCCTGGGGGTGGACGGGGCACCCGCGGACTCCAGGGTGCTGCCGGAGCTTGCGCTCACCACCCGGTTGGAGCGCGCCTTCTCCGTTTCGCTGGCCGACCTTCCGCCCGACACGCGGCACGCGCTGCTGGTCGCGGCCACCGCCGACGACGGCGCGCTGACCGAGGTGCTCGCCGCGGCCTCGGCGCTGACGGGCACCGAGATCTCCGTACGGTCCCTGGAACCCGCCATGGCCGCGGGTCTGGTGCGCGTCGACGGGTTCCGGATCGACTTCACCCACCCGCTGGTGCGCTCCGCCGTCCTGGGCTCGGCCCCGCTCGCGGACCGTCTCACCGCCCACGACGCGCTCGCCCGCACCCTCCAGGGACAGCCCGACCGGCAGGCGTGGCACCGGGCCGCGGCCGGCGGCCGTCCCGACGAAGCGGTGGCGCGGCAACTGGACCGGGCCGCGTTCAGCGCGAAGGAGCGCGGCGCCGCCGCGGCCGCCCTGACCGCGCTGGAACGCGCCACCGCGCTGAGCGAGGTGCCGTCGGGCAGTGTGGCCCGCCTCCTCGGCGCCGCGGAGCTGCGCTTCGAACTCGGGCAGGCGGACCGCGTCTCGGAGCTGCTCCAGCAGGCCGAATCGCTGGGCCCGGACGTGCTGGAACGGGCCCGCGTGGTCCTGCTGCGCGAATGGCTGGAGTCGGAGTCCGACACGAGCACGTCCCGGATCCACCTGCTGATCGCCACGGCCGAGCAGGCCGCCGAGGCCGGCGATCCCGAACTCGCGCTGCGGCTGCTGCGCGTGGCCGCGTGGCGGTGCTGGTGGGCGGACCCGGGGCGAGAGCTGCGGGAGCGCGTCGTGACGGCCGCCGAGCGGCTACCCGTCCCGGAACTCCACCCGGACCTGGTGTGCACGCTGGCGGGGGCCGCCCCGCTGGAGGCGTCGGCGACGGTGATCGACCGGCTGCGGCGCCTCGAGCGTGAGGGCGGGTACGACGTCGTGACCGCCGCCACGCTGGCCAACGCGGCCATCATGGTGAACGGGTTCGACCAGGTCACCGGATTCGCCCGCCACGCGGCGAACGGACTGCGTCGCCAGGGGCGCCGGGGCCCGCTGACCAAGACACTGGTGCTCCTCGCCCTCGCCACCGTGCACACCGTCGACTGGGAGACCGGACTCCCGGCGGCGGCCGAGGCCGCCCGGCTGGCCGAGGAGACCGCACAGCCACGGTGGCTGACCGGTGCGCGGGTGGCGAAGGCCCAGTTCGCCGCGCTGCGCGGGGACCTGGACACCGCGCTGGTCGCGATCGGCGAGGCGGAGGGCCAGGGGCTGACCGTGGTCGACCCCTCCAAGCTCGCGTACATCCAGATCACCCGCGGCCTCATCGGCCTCGCCGCAGGCAATTTCACCGAGGCGTTCTCCTGCGTCTGGCGGGTCTTCGACCCGGCCGATCCCTCCTACCACCCGTTCATGCAGACCATGGCCATCACCGAGTTGGCCGAGGCCGCCACCAGCGACGAGCAGCGCGCCATGGCGAAGGCCGCCCTGCGACAGCTCCTCACGTCCGCCGGGACGAGCGAGGTCCAGATGATCCGGGTGAGCCTGGGATTCGCCCGGGCGCTGCTCGCCGACGACGAGCACGCCGAGGAGCACTTCCGGGCGGCGTTCGACCTGGACATGTCCCGGACCCCCTTCGTCCGCGCCCGGCTGATGCTCGCCCACGGCACCTGGCTCCGGCGGCGCCGCCGGGTGATGGAGGCCCGCACCCCGCTGCGGATCGCCCGGGAGTCCTTCGCGGCCATGGGTGTGGAGCCCTGGCGCGAGCGGGCGGCCCAGGAGCTCCGCTCGGCGGGCGAGGGCAGCAGGAGCCAAGGCCGCCCCGACCGGGACCTGCTCACGCCCCAGGAGGTCCAGATCGCCCGGCTGGCGGCGCAAGGGCTCTCCAACAAGGAGATAGGCCGGCAGCTGCACCTGTCGCCCCGGACGATCGGCACGCACCTGTACCGGACCTTCCCGAAGCTCGGGATCACCTCCCGCAGCCAGCTGAGCGAGAAGCTGGGCGCGGACTGAGCGCGACCCGTTCGCGGGGATGTTCCGGTGGTGCACGGCGACGTGACAACCTGTGCACCTTGCGGCCGCCGGGCCGGCCGGGAAGGGCGTTCGTCGTGGCCGTGCCCGGTCTCGGCGAGGGGCGCGGTCAGGCGGTTCCACCGACCGCCGCCGCTCCGGTTCACGTGGCCTAACTCCTGTGTCCTGCAGGCTATTCGGTCTTCAACCCGAGGTGTCGTCAAGGCCTTCTCCGAGGAGTGGGCGCCACTCGGGACGAGCACCGTCCGGGTCGGGCGGAGCCGCCGGAACCTCGGTTTGTTGAACGTTTGTCCAGCCGTTCCGCTCCTTGTATGAATGGCGCCAGAAGAACGTCCTCCCCTGAGCGCCCCGTTGCCGGCCCCGCCGCCCCGCCGTCCGGCGAGCCGCCCCCGCCGGCATCCGCACAGCACCACCTCCAACCGGTCGGAGTCCCCCGTGAACCAGTCGGGTCCCTCGCCCATGCTCGAAACCCCCGCGCCCGAAGCCGAAACCCACCTGCTCGACCAGGCCGCCCGCGGCGGGGGCAACGGCTGCATCGACATCCTCTCCCCGCCGCCCGGAACCGATCCCGAGGACTGTCTCTACGTCGCCCTGCACGTCCACGGTGCGGCCTCCGTCCGACGCGGCGGTGTCAGCAGCGTGCTGGCGCCGGGGGACCTGCTGATCAGCGCCACCCCGTACCCGGCGGGCCTGTTGCAGGACTCCGAGTGCCGGATGGTCCGCTTCCGTGTCCCCTGCTTCTACCTGGACGTCCGGCAGGGCGATGTCCGGCGCGCGGGTGGGCTGGTGGCGCGCGGGAACAAGGGGATCGGTTCGCTCGCGTTCCAGTTCCTCCACGCCCTGGCCACCCAGGCGCGGGACCACCGGGCCCGGCCGGACCACCTCCTCGCGCTCAGCGCCTCCGACATCGTCGCCGTCCTGGTGGCCGAGCTGCTCGACCGGAAGGACCCGGAGCACCCCAACGGCGCGGCCGAGCTGCTGTCCCGGATCCGCGTCCACATCGAGCAGAACCTCGCCGACCCGAACCTCTCGCCCGGATCGATCGCCCGCTCGCAGCACATCTCGGTGCGCTACCTCCACAAGCTCTTCCAGCAGGACGGAATGACCGTGGGCCAGTGGGTGCGACGGCGTCGGCTGGACGCCTGCCGTCGGGAACTGGGGCGCCCGTCCCGTCGGCAGGCCAGTGTGGCCGCCGTCGCGCACCGCTGGGGCTTCGTCAGCCACTCCCATTTCAGCCGGGCGTTCCGCGACGCCTTCGGAATCTCGCCCCGTGAGTGGCAGGCCTACGCCGCCCGGACCGAGGGCAGCCACCCCGCGTCCTGATCGCGGACGGCCGCGGTCGGGGGAGCGCGGCCGTCCGAACCGGGCCTGCCGGCCGCTTCAGTGCGCTGCAGGGCCACTGGTCATGCGCTGCGGAAGTCCTTCGCGCACCGCCGGTTGCCTAGGTTTCGCCGGGTGGCCCCGTCGGGCCGCGATCAGTCAGTGGAAAGGCAACAGCCCATGCAGTTCGGGATATTCAGCGTCGGCGACGTGACGGTCGATCCGACCACGGGACGGGCGCCGAGCGAGCGCGAGCGGATCAAGGCGATGCTGGCGATCGCGCTCAAGGCCGAGGAGGTCGGCCTGGACGTCTTCGCCATGGGCGAGCACCACAACCCGCCGTTCGTCCCGTCCTCGCCGACGACCATGCTCGGCTGGATCGCCGCGAAGACCGAGCGGATCGTCCTGTCCACCGCGACCACGCTGATCACCACCAACGACCCGGTGAAGATCGCCGAGGACTACGCGATGCTGCAGCACGTCGCGGACGGCCGCGTCGACCTGATGCTCGGGCGCGGGAACACCGGTCCGGTCTACCCGTGGTTCGGCCAGGACATCCGCCAGGGCATCCCGCTCGCGGTCGAGAACTACGCGCTGCTGCACCGGCTCTGGCGCGAGGACGTGGTCGACTGGGAAGGCCGCTTCCGCACCCCGCTGCAGGGCTTCACCGCCACGCCGCGCCCGCTGGACGGCGTGCCGCCGTTCGTCTGGCACGGCTCGATCCGCAGCCCCGAGATCGCCGAGCAGGCCGCCTACTACGGCGACGGCTTCTTCCACAACAACATCTTCTGGCCGCAGGAGCACACCCGGCGGATGATCGAGCTCTACCGCGAGCGCTACGCGCACCACGGCCACGGCACGCCCGAGCAGGCCATCGTCGGCCTCGGCGGGCAGGTGTTCATGCGGAAGAACTCCCAGGACGCGGTGCGCGAGTTCCGTCCGTACTTCGACAACGCGCCGGTGTACGGGCACGGGCCCTCGCTGGAGGAGTTCACCGAGCAGACCCCGCTGACCGTGGGCAGCCCCCAGGAGGTCATCGAGCGCACCCTCGGCTTCCGCGAGGCCGTCGGCGACTACCAGCGCCAGCTGTTCCTGATGGACCACGCCGGCCTGCCGCTGAAGACGGTGCTGGAGCAGCTCGACATCCTCGGCGAGGAGGTCGTGCCCGTGCTGCGCGAGGAGTTCGCCAAGGGCCGGCCCGCGACCGTCCCCGACGCCCCCACCCACGCCACGCTCCGGGACACCGTCCCCGCCGCCTCCTGACCAGGATGGAGTCCCCCATGGAACCGAACTCGCCGATCACCCTCGCCGTGATCTCGGGCGGGCTCAGCCTGCCCTCCTCCACCCGCCTGCTGGCGGACCGCCTCGCCGAGGCCACCTCCGCCCACCTGGCCGACACCGGCCGTGAAGTCCGGGTGCGCCTGCACGAGTTGCGCCCGCTGGCCACCCCCATCGCGCACCACCTGCTCTCCGGCTTCCCCTCGCAGGCACTCGGCGACGTCCTGGAGGAGGTGGGCACGGCCCACGCGCTGATCGCCGTGTCCCCGATCTTCTCCGCGTCCTACAGCGGCCTGT
This sequence comes from Kitasatospora sp. NPDC127116, assembly GCF_042677365.1. Taxonomy (NCBI): domain Bacteria; kingdom Bacillati; phylum Actinomycetota; class Actinomycetes; order Kitasatosporales; family Streptomycetaceae; genus Kitasatospora; species Kitasatospora sp. NPDC127116. Next base: position 13,554 of record NZ_JBHXTL010000090.1, on the reverse strand, counting down.
TCAAGTCGTTCTTCGACCTGCTCGACCCCGGAGCCCTGGCGGGCAAGCCGGTGCTGATCGGCGCGACCGGCGGCACCGCGCGCCACTCGCTGGCCCTGGAGCACGCGCTGCGCCCGCTCTTCGCCTACCAGCGCGCCTTGGTGGCCCCGACGGCCGTCTTCGCGGCCTCCGAGGACTGGGGCGGGGCGGGTGACGCGCGCACCGACAGCCTGCCGGCGCGGATCGAACGGGCCGGGGGAGAGCTCGCTGCGCTGACCCTCGCGGCTCTGGCGAATCCGCGGCCCGCCGACCGGCCGGCGGTGACGCCCTCCGCGCTCGGCTTCCACTGACCCGACGGACGCCGTTCCCCCCGCGCCTGCGAGTCGGCGCGGCCTTGCGTCCGGGGCGTCGTCGCGTCGCGCCCGCGTTGTCGCGTTCTCGTGCCCGTCGTCGTCCGACTCCCGCCGTCACCCTCGCGACGGCGGGAGCGTCGGCGCCCGGTGCGCTCCACCCGGCCGGGCCGGTCCGGGGCGCAGTCCCGGGTAGGGGGCCGGGTGGCGTCAACTCTCCGTGAGGATTGTCCGGGTGCGTCGCGACGGACTGTCGGATATCGCTTTTCCCTTTGTGGTGCTGCCCGGTGGCGGAGTGCCGATGACGGGGGACTCGTCGTGGGCGAACCGGTGAACTCCCGGTTCCCCCGGCTCTGCCGGTCCGGCGGGCGAAAGGCGGGCCGGGGGAATCGATCCGGATCGGCGCGAACCGGTGGGCGCGCGGTGGCAGGCGGGAGCGGGTGGCGGTCCGCCGCCTCGGCCGCTGCCTGCGCGGGGCCGGTCCCGGATGCGGCCGGACGGGTTCGGGGTCGGTGTGCTCCGTTGTCGCGGGCGGAAAGTTCGTGCGTGAAACGTGATAAAAGCGGCTGGATCAAGCTCTGCCACAATCGTGATCGCGCCGTTTTCCGCGCGGTGAGTCGGTTCGTGTCGCTACTGGGTGAGGATCGGACCGGGAAGGGAAACGCCACGGTATTACCGCGGAAATGCGGATCCGGTGGCCGCGGGCGGCGACGTCCGGGCGGGGGAGGCGGGCCCGGGCCGGCGCCGAGGGTGGACAGGACGAAGGGACGGGATCGGATGCTCCTGGAGCGCGACGAGGTTCTTGGCATGGCTGCGACAGCAGCGGCGGCCGTACGGACGGGCAGCGGGCGCTCGGTCCTGCTCTCGGCGCCGGTGGCCGGCCGGGGGCGGACCGCCGCGTTGGAGGCGATCGTCCGGCAGCAGGCCGGCGGCGACGCCATGCGCGTCGGACGGGCGCGCGGCGTACCGGAGGAGACGGCGTTCCCGTTCGGGCTGGTCCGGCAGCTCTTCGCGGACGACGAGGCCGTTCCCTTCTCGGCACCGGGCGGACCGGACGAACAGCGGCTGTTCCACCGGCTGGTGACGCGCCTGGCCCGGTCGGCCGCCGAGCGGCCGGCGCTGCTCGCGGTGGACGACCTCCACCACGCCGACGAGCCGTCCCGCCGCTGGATCGGCTACCTCGCCCGCCGCATCGCCGACATCCCCGTGCTGCTGGTGGCCACCGAGTGCGCCGACCGGTCCGGTCCGGCCGCCTTCCCGCCCGCCACGGGGGCGTCCGTCGCCCTGCACCCGCTCAGCGTGTCGGCGGTCATCCGCATCGCCCGAGCCGCGGGCCTCGACCAGAAGGCCGCCGCGACCTGCGTCGAGGCGGGTGCCGGCAACCCGGCCCTGGTGCGGGCGCTGATCGCCGACCTCGGTGACGGGCCGCTCCCTCGCCAGTCGTCCGCCCGGTCGCACAGCCGCTACCGCGACACGATCGCCGACTGGCTGCGGAGGGCGGACCCCTGCCTGCGCCACGCCTGCCTCGCCCTCGTCGTCGCGGTCGAGGAGGGGATGCCGGCCGGTCCCGGCCTCCTCCGCCGGCTCTCCGGCCTCTGCACGCCCCGGCGTCCCCCGGGCGAGCGGTCGGTGCGCCGCCTGAGCAGGTTGCTGAGCCATCCCCTCGCGAGGGAGGCCGTGCTCGCCGCCGCCGAACCGGAGGAGGTCGCCGAGCTGCACACGCGCATGGCGGAACTGCTCGACGAGAGCGGTGCGCCGGCGACGGCCGTGGCCTCCCGGCTCCTGCGGGTGGACCGGCCGAGCGAGGTGTGGATGGCCCGTTCGCTGGCCGACGCCGCCGAGGAGGCGATGCGCGCCGGCCAGGTCGCGGAGTCCGCCGCGTATCTGCGCCACGCGCTGAGCGGCCCGCTCGATCCGGACCGGCGTGCCGCCCTCTGCCTGCGCCTCGGCGCCCTGGAGCTTCCGAACAACGCGACCGCCGGCATCCGCAGGCTCCACACCGGGCTGGAACTGCACACCGATCTGCGGGAACGGGCGACCGCGGCGACCGCCCTGAGTGCCGCCCTCGTCGCGGGCCGGGATCCCGACACCGCGCTGCGGGTCCTTCACCAGGTGAGCCGTGCCGCCGACGACGACGAGCTCGTCCAGGTGCTGCAGGCCCTCGGCGCGCTCGTCTCCTCCCACGACGGCGACGCCTGGCGCGGCGCCGTCGCGGGCCTGCGCGCGCTGGCGCCGACAGTACCCCCGGCCATCGAGCCGCTGGTGTGCGGACTGATCACCGAGTACGAAGCCGGGGCCGGCCTCCGCTCGGCGGCCGAGGTGCTCGCCCGGGTCCGGCCGCGCCTGGCGGTGCCGGTGGACCCGCGGCTGCGGACCGCCTGGCTCGGCAGCGCGGCCACCCTGCTGCAGTGGGCGGACCGCCTGGAGGAGGCGCGTGAGCTGACCGGCCTGTGCCTGCCCGTCCCGCCCGTCCCCCCGGACCTGACGGACGTGGGTCTGCAGTGTCTGCTCAGCGTCCGGGCCGAGGCGGCGCTCTGGGCGGGGGAGTTCGACCGCGTCATCGCGGAGAACGCCGCCCTGGTGGCGGCGACCGCAGGACAGGGGGTGCGACTGCCGCATCTGGCGGCCATGGTGGCGACGGCCCTGTGCGAGACGGGCCGGCGCGCCGGGGCGTGGGACGCCGTGGCCCTCGCCGGCCAGTCCGGCAGCGACAAGTCCTGGGAGTGGAACGAACTCGGCTACACCCGGGCCCTGCTGCACGCGGCGGACGGCGACTGGCAGGCCGCCCTCGACGACTACCTGCGCTGCGGAGCCGGCCAGAGCGCCCGTGACTTCGTCAGTCCGGTCGCCACGCCGTGGCGTTCCGGGGCGGCGCTCGCCCTGGTGCGGCTCGGGCGGCGGGAGGAGGCGCGCGAACTCGCCGAGGAGGAGCTGCGCCACGCCCGGACCTGGGGCACCGCGCGCACCGTCGGCCGGGCGCTGCGGGCGTACGCCGCGACCGTGGGCGGCAGGCTGGCCCTGTGTTCGCTGACCGAGGGCGCCGAACTGCTCAGGCCGGGTTCCGCTCCCGTGGAACTCGTGGAGGTGCTGGTCGATCTCGGCCGGGCCCACCTCGAAGCGGGCAACGGCCGCAAGGGGCGCGACACGCTGCGCGAGGCACACGCCGTGGCCCGGCGGCTGGCCGCACCCGTTCCGGAGGCCGGGGGGCCGGCCGCCGTCGGCCGTCTCCTCGGCCTGACGCAGGAGGCGTTGCGCGAGGGCGGGGTGCGGAACAGGGACGGCGGACACGCCCTGACCCCCGCCGAACGGCGCGTGGCCGAACTGGCGGCGGCGGGGCACACCAACGCCCAGATCTCCTCCGCGCTCTGCCTCACCCGCCGCACCGTGGAGACGCACCTCACCAACGCCTACCGGAAGCTGCGGATCGCCCGGCGCACCCAGCTGGTGGCAGTGTTGGAGCGGTAGCGACCGAGCGACCGGGGGCGGGTCCGGGGCGGGGCGGGGCCGGACCCGCGGCGGGCCGGGGAGCGCGCCGCCCCCGCCCGGGGTGCGGATGCACCCGGCCCGGACGGGGGCGGCGCCGGTTCATGCGGCGCGATCAGGACTTCGAGAGGGTGAAGGAGACCGCGGCGTTGTCACCGCCGCCCCCCTGCCAGGTGCACTTGTACCCGGCCGGGGCCTCGCAGCTGTAGCTGTTGCTGCCGGTGTAGGGGTTGTTCCAGTGCACCTTCACCTTGTTCTGCTCCCCGAGCACGTCGAAGGTGACGTCGCCCTCCGTGCCGGTCATGAAGCCGTCCGACTCGCTCGCCCACTTCGCGGTGATGCCGGACTGGACCATGGACGGGGGCATCCCGCCGTCCGACCAGATCCCCCACTGCAGGCTCGCGCCGGAGCGGGTGAGCAGCTTGCCGGAGTTGTTGGTCAGGTTGACGGACGTGCTCCGGGCGGCGGAGAGGAGGCTGGGCGACTCCGCGGCGGCCGGGGACGCGGCGGCCAGGGACGCGCGCCCGATGCTGAACGTCACCGAGGTGTTGTCCCCGCTGCCGCCGCTCCGGGAGCAGGTGTACCCGTACGGGACGGAGCAGCTGTAGTCGTTGCTGCCCCAGTAGGGGTTGTTCCAGTGCAGCTTGACCTCGCCGCCGTCGGCGAGCGTGTAGGTGATGTTCCCCTCGGTCCCGGTCGCGAAGCCGCAGGACTCGCTCTGCCAGCTGGCCGACTTGGTGTTGGGGACGTAGTCGGACGGCAGCATGTCGTTCGTCCAGCAGCCGTGGTCGAGCTTCTCCCACGTCTTGGTCAGGCCGGACCCGCTGTTGTTGGAGAGGGTGACCTTCGTTGAACGGTCCGCGGTGATCCGCGGCACGCTCGCCGACTCGCTCTCGGCGGCCGGGCGCTGCGCCGCGGACGCCTGCGGCCCGGTCTGTCCGGCCGCGGCCTGGGCGGACGGGGCGAGGGCGACCGCTCCGGCCGCCATCAGCAGGGCGGTGAGGGCGCCGGCGGCCGTGCGGCCCAGACCGGTGATGGACGTCGTACGCTGCATGGGTCTACCAACTCTCTTCGAGGCCGGGCGAGCGGACGTGTCTCACGCTCGCCTTGTTTCCATCCGGAGGGCGTCACGGCTCGATGCCGGCGCCGGGGGACTCACTGGATGTAGAGGTCCCACCGGTACGCGCCGTCGACCACGACCTGCTCGATCTTGTCCTTGATGGCGCTTCCGAGGCCGTAGAGCACCCAGTAGGCCGCCTGCGCCGCGACGAAGGAGTCGTACCGGCCGGCGTAGCGCCAGATCTCGATCGCCTGCGTCGAGGCGCCTTCCTGGACGGCGGGCGTCGCGGCGGCGTGCGCCGGGGCGGGGGAGGCCGCGGCGGCGTAGGCCTGGGCGGTGCCGCCGACGAGAACCGCGGCGGCGAGAGCGGCGCAGAGCGAAGCCGCGCGAATTCGCCTGTTCATGACAAGTCCCTCCTGGTGTTCCACGTGAACGGCCGGTCACCCGTGGCGGATCGGTCCCGCCCCGGCCCGGCCGTGGGGTGCGGTGGTGGTCACAGACTGGCACGCGACCGCCACGCTCGGGCATCGTGGAAAACCGCGAACTTGGCACGGAGCGCGCCACGCCCACGGGTGCGGACGGGGCGCGGGTCGGTCGGCGCGGGCCGGGGCCTGTCCCGCACGACAGGCCCCGACGGCGGGGCGGAGGGTCAGGCCGCGGTGTCCAGCCGCCGGCGCTGCTCCTCGTCGAGGACGAGGTCCAACGCGGCCAGGCTCTCGTCCAGTTGGGCGACGGAGCCGACGCCGAGCACCGGCACGGTCGGCACGGGGTGGCCGATCAGCCAGGCGAGCACCACCTGGTTGACGGTGGCGCCGGTCTCCTCGGCCACCTCCGCCAGCGCGGCCAGCTGCGCCCGCGCGGCCGGCCACCCGTACTGCTCGGGCAGTGGCCGGTCGGGGCGGCAGTACGAGCCGCCGAGCAGCGGGGAGTAGGCGAGCAGCGTCAGCGCCGGCCGGGCCGCGAGGTGGGAGAGCAGGGCCTCGTCGGCGTGCCGCTGGATGCCGAAGCCCGCGCCGGGCCGCGGCCGCAGATAGCTGTGGCGCTGCTGGACGCACCGGTAGCCGGGCCAACCCCGTTCGGCGGCGAGGTCGTTGGCGGCGGCCAGGTCGGCGGCGCGGTGGTTGCTGCAGCCCAGGGCGGCGACCTTGCCGTCGGCGACCAGCCCGGCGAAGGCGCCCATGGTCTCTTCGAGCGGCGTCGCCGGGTCGGTCACGTGCGCGTAGTACAGGTCCAGCCGGTCGGTGCCGAGGCGGCGCAGGCTGCCCTCCGCGGCCTCGCGCAGCGCGCGGGCGGACAGGCCCTCGACGTGTTCGGGGAAGGGCAGCCCGGGCACCGGGCGGGCGCCGGCCTTGGTGGCGAGCACCAGGTCGTCGCGGTTGCCGCGCCGGGCCAGCCAGCGGCCGAGAAGTTCCTCGCTCTCGTAGCCGTTCGCGCCGGTCGCCCAGAAGGCGTAGTTGTTCGAGGTGTCGATGAACGTTCCGCCGGCTTCGGTGAACCGGTCGAGGATCGCCGTCGCGGTCCGTTCGTCGATGGTCGTGCCGAAGGTCATCGTGCCGAGACAGAGCGCACTGGCGGACCGTCCGTCAGGTCCGAGGCTGCGAAAGCGCATCGGTCTTCCCTCCAGGGGTGTCGTCCAAGGGGTCGCCGGTGGTGAACCGGTCACCGGAATCATGACGCGGCGCAGCCGCCGGGCGGCCGCCGGTCCACCTCGACCGGACGGCGGCTGCCCGGCGGCCGCATCCCGGCGGTCACCTCCCGGCCGCTCGGAGGCTCACTCGGCGCGGGGGAGGTAGGCCAGGCCGTGGGCGCCCGGGTCGGCGAGCTTGGGGACGGTCAGGCGGGAGACGGGGGTGAGAGTGGCCAGGTCGATGACGTCGACGGTGGAGGAGACGACGCCGGCGACGTAGGCGAGGCCGCCGTCCGGGGAGGAGGTGATGGTGAGGGGGAAGAGGCCCACCTCGACGGAGCCGAGGCGGCGGTGGTCGTCGGCGGCGAACACGGTGAGGCGGCCCGGGAGTTGGCGCCCCAGGGCGGAGCCGGGGGCGGGGGCCGACCGGACTTCGCCGGCCAGGAGCAGGCCGGTCGAGGTGAGGTGGACCGGCAGGGCCGGGAAGTCCGTCGGGAGGACGTCCGTGACGGTCGCGGTCGGGACGTCGATGACGCGGATGCCCGGCGCCGCGGCGGGGGCGGCGGAGGTTGAGAAGTACGGGCCGGCGGCGTAGACCCGGGTGCCGTCGGGGGAGACGGCCAGGCCCTCGCTGCCGGGAACCTCCACCTTGGCGGTCAGCGTGCCCCGTTCGAGGTCCACCACCGAGACGAAGGGCGCCTCCTTGTTGGTGGCGAAGCCGGTCCGGCCGTCCGGGGAGACGGCGAACCAGTGCGGGCCGGGGGCGTCGGTGTCGATCCGGCCGAGCGGGCGCCGGGTCGCGGTGTCGATGACCACGACGCCGCCGGGGCGGTCCTCGCCGCCCTCCACGCTGACGTAGAGGCGGCCCCGGGCGGTGTCCAGTGCCAGCCCGTGCGGGCCGTGCTCGGGGGCGAGGTCGATCACCTCGACGATCCGGCGGGTGTCGGCGTCGATGACGGTCAGCTCGGTGCGGCGGCCGCTGTTGGCGTGGTAGTAGCCCGAGTGGTAAGCGCTGCTGCACCAGAGCAGCCGCTGGGTCGGGTCGAAGCACAACTCGTGCGGCTCGGCGAGGACTTGGAGGGTGTCGAGGTGCCGGTCGGTGGCGGCGTCGAAGAACGAGACGGTCGGGCCGCTCTGGCTGACGACGGCGAGGACGTCGCCGGCGCGGGCGGCGCGGGAGGCGTGGGCGGCACGGGAGGCGCGGGAGGCGCGGGAGGCGTGGGCGGCACGGGAGGGCTGGGACACGAGGGCTCCGAGGGGCGGTCGAGGAGTGACAGGTGATCACCTGTCACCTCCACCTTCGGGGCCCGGTGCCGGTGGGAACAATGCAAGGATCGGCATCGGATAGTTGCGCGAAACGCAAAGACACAGCTCAGGAGCGTGTGATCGATGGACCTCAACCTGCTGCGGGCCCTGGACGCCCTGCTCCAGGAGAACAGCGTGACCCGTGCGGCCGAGCGGCTCGGCACCTCGCCGGCGGCGGTCAGCCGGATGCTGGCCCGGCTGCGCCGCGCCGTCGAGGACCCGCTGCTGGTGCGCGCCGGGCAGGGACTCGTCCCGACCCCGCGGGCGCTCGAACTGCGGGAGGAGGTGGGCGCGTTGCTGCGCGGCTGCGACAGCGTGCTGCGCCCCGGCGCCGGGTTCGACCCCGTGCACCTCGACCGCACCTTCACGGTGCAGGCCGGTGAGCTGATGCTGGTGCGGACGGCCGGCGCGCTCGCCGAGCGGATGCGGGCCGAGGCGCCGCGGGTGGACGTGGTGTTCCTGCCGGAGACCCTGGAGGGCGGCCCGGCGCTGCGGCAGGGCCTGGTGGACGTCGAGCTCGGCGTGCTCGGCCACCTGGACCCCGAGGTCCGCACCCGTCGGCTGATGAGCGTCCCGCTGGTCGGTCTCGCCCGCGGCGGCCACCCGCTGTTCGACGGCCGCCGGATCACCGCCCGTCGCTTCGCCGCCGCCGACCACATCGGCGTCTCCCGGCGCGGCAAGCGCCTCGGCCCGATCGACACCGCGCTGGCCGCGCTCGGGCTGAAGCGCAGGGTGGCGGTCGTCGTGCCGAGCCACACCGGTGCGATGCTGCTGGCCCGGGACAGCGACCTGATCACCCTCGTCCCGGCGGACTGGCTGCCGGACACCATCGCCGCACTGGGCCTGCGCACCTTCCCGATCCCGCTCGAACTCGCCCCGCTGGAGCTGGGGATGGCCTGGCACCCGCGCAACGCGGCCGATCCGGGCCACCGCTGGTTCCGCGAGCACGTGGCGGCGGCGGTGCTGGGTGCGGGCCCGCACGCCACGGAGTGAACAGGAGGGCGGGCGTCGCGGCCCGGTCCGGCGCGGCCTGGCCCGGCCGACGGCGTAAGGTCGGGATACCCTGCGGGGGTACATCTGGCGGGCGTCGGGGACGGGAGGCGGAGGATGGCGCGGTTGCGGCCGTTCGGTCCGCCGGTGCCGTGGGCCCTGCGCCTGCTGCTGCTCGCCGCGCTGCTGCTCGGCGTCGTGACCATGCACACGCTCGGCCATCCGGGCGGCGGGCACGGCGGGTCCGTCGGGCACGACGGCCCGGGGATGCACGCCTCCGCGATGCACCAGTCGGGCGCCGTCCACCACAGCCCGGCCGCCGAACCCGTCCACGCCGCCGCCTCCGCCGTCGGCACCCTCGACCCCGCCGTCCCCGGTGGCATGGACCCGATGGCGGTCTGCCTCGCCGTCCTGGCCGGCTGGACCCTGGTGCTGCTCCTCACCGGCCCGCTGCTGCGCCGCAGCGGCGATGCCGCCGCCGAGGTACGGGCCCGGCTGCTGCGGGCCCTCCGCGCGCTGCCCCCGCCCGGGGGCGGGCGGATCCTTCTCACCCGGCTTTCGGTGCTGCGTCAGTAGGCGCGTGCCCGCCGTCCCGTGCCCGCGCCCGCTCGGGAGCGCCCGCGCGCACCTCCATGTGCCCGCTCGCGCCCCGCAGCGCCCGCGCACGGAACGGCCGACGCGACGCCCTGTACACACCCACCCACCGCACGAGGTGCACTCCGCCATGCGCACACCCACCCGTCGTACCGTCCTCGGCGCCGCGCTCGCCGCCGCCGGGACCGGCCTGCTCGCCGCCTGCTCCTCCGACTCCATGCAGGGCATGGACCACGCGTCCATGAACCACGGCTCCACCACCGGAGCGACCGGAGCGACCGGAGCGACCGGCCCGAGCGGCTCGGCCGGCCCGTCCGCCACCCCGGCCGGCTACCTCGCCCCGAACGGCCCCGAGGTCGCCGCGGCCGAGGCCGCGCGCAACCCCGGCCCGGAGCGCAGGATCGCGCTCACCGCCACCGAGGCCACCCTCGACCTCGGCGGCCGCACCGTCCGCAGCTGGGCGTACGGCGACCGGCTGCCCGGCCAGGAGGTGCGCGCCACCCTCGGCGACACCCTCGCCGTCACCCTGGCCAACCACCTGCCGCAGTCCACCTCGCTGCACTGGCACGGCCTCGCGCTGCGCAACGACATGGACGGCGTGCCGGGTGTGACCCAGGCCGACATCAGGCCCGGCGGCTCGTTCGAGTACCGCTTCGCGCTCTCCCACCCGGGCACGTACTGGGTCCACCCGCACTCCGGCGTCCAGCAGGACCGCGGCCTGTACGCGCCGCTGATCGTCGAGGACCCCAGGGAGCCGCTGGCCTACGACAAGGAGTGGGTCGTCGTCCTGGACGACTGGGTGGACGGCGTCGACGGCAGCAGCCCGGACGCCGTCCTCGCCGAACTCGCCAAGGGCATGGGAGGGATGGACCACTCGGGCGGCTCCGGACACGACATGACGGGTATGCCGGGAATGTCGGGGATGTCGGGCCGCGACATGCCGGGGACGCCGGGGACGCCCGGGACACCCGGGACGGGAGGCGCCCCGAGCGGCGCGGCCCCCGGCCGGATGCTGATGGGCGCCCGGAGCCCGCTGCTGGGCGGTGACGCCGGCGATGTCGCGTACCCGTTCCACCTGGTCAACGGAAGGCTCGCGACCGCGCCCGAGACCTTCGCCGCCAAACCCGGCGACCGGATCCGGATCCGGCTGATCAACGCGGGCGGCGACACCGCCTACCGGGTCGCCCTCGGCGGCCACGAGCTGACCGTCACCCACACCGACGGCTTCCCGGTCGAACCGGCCACCACCCAGGCGCTGCTGCTCGGCATGGGCGAGCGCTACGACGTGCTGGTCACCGCCGGGGACGGCGTCTTCCCGCTGACCGCGCTGGCCGAGGGCAAGAACGCCACCGCCCTGGCCGTGCTGCGCACCGGCGGCGGTGCCGCCCCCGGGGCCGCCGTCCGCCCGGCCGAGCTGGACGGCCGGCTGGTCACCGCCGGGCAGCTCAGGGCGGCCCCGGGCGTGCGGCTGCCCGCCAGGGCGCCGGACCGCACGGTGAAGCTGGAGCTCACCGGGGGGATGGCGAAGGCCGACTGGGCGTTCAACGGCCGCAGGTACGACCCGGCGCAGCGCCACCCGGTGGCGGCGGGCGAGCGGGTGCGGCTGGAGTTCCGCAACAGCACCACCATGTGGCACCCCGTCCACCTGCACGGCCACAGCTTCGCGCTGCCCGGCGACGGTCCGCGCAAGGACACCGCGGTCGTGCTGCCGGGCGCGACCCTGGCCGTCGACTTCGACGCGGACAACCCGGGGCTGTGGATGGTGCACTGCCACAACGTCTACCACGCGGAGACGGGCATGATGACCGTCCTCGGCTACCGGGCCTGACCCGGGGCTCCCCCCCCCCGAGGAAGGGGACGCCGGACTTGACCCCCGAAATGACCCCGAACCGGCGGAACGGTTCGGGGTCATTTCCTCCCCGGCACCCGTCCGGTCGCGCCGTGCCACCCCGTGCCACCCCGGCCACCCGCGCCGACCTGCGCCGTAATGACGTTTTCTTAACGCGGCCCGATGACGGATCCTTAACGGCCGTCGCATAGCGTTTCGCACGGCCGTCGCCCGACGGCGTTTTACGGGGTCTTTAAACAAGAGGTGCAAGGTGGTTTCGTCGGGTACGACGGGGACGGCGGAGACGGACGCGCCGTCGGCGCGAATACGCCTCCGCAGCTGGCTGCTGGAGGACGTGACCGCGGAGAAGCCCGCGCAGCCGACCGCGGCGGAGGGCGGCCCGGAGGCGTCGCCCGAGGGCCCGGCGGCGGGGGACTCCGCCGGGCACGGTGCGCAGGCCGGCCAGCGCTGGTGGCGGGTGATGTGCCTGACCGGCCTGGACTACTTCTCGACGCTCGGCTACCAGCCGGGCATCGCGGCCCTCGCCGCGGGCGTGCTGTCGCCGATCGCCACCATCGTGCTGGTGGTGGTCACCCTGCTGGGCGCGCTGCCGGTCTACCGGCGGGTGGCCAAGGAGAGCCCGCACGGCGAGGGTTCGATCGCGATGCTGGAGCGGCTGCTGTCGTTCTGGAAGGGCAAGCTGTTCGTCCTCGCGCTGCTCGGCTTCGCGGCCACGGACTTCCTGATCACCATCACCCTGTCCGCCGCCGACGCGAGCGCGCACCTGGTGGAGAACCCGCACCTGACCGGCTTCCTCGGCGGCAAGCAGGTGGTGATCACGCTGGTCCTGGTGGCGCTGCTCGGCGCGGTCTTCCTCAAGGGCTTCAGCGAGGCGATCGGCCTGGCGGTGTTCCTGGTCGGGACCTACCTGGTGCTGAACGTGGTCGTGGTGGCCGTCGGCCTCTGGAAGATCATCGAGGCGCCGCACGTGGTCACCGACTGGTCGCACGCGCTGACCCTCCAGCACGGCAACCCGATCGTCATGGTCGGCGTGGCCCTGGTGACCTTCCCGAAGCTGGCGCTCGGCCTGTCCGGCTTCGAGACCGGTGTCGCCGTGATGCCGCACATCAAGGGTGACCCGACCGACACCGAGGCCGACCCGGCGGGCCGGATCCGCGGCACCCGCAAGCTGCTGACCACCTCCGCCGTGATCATGAGCTGCTTCCTGATCGCCACCAGCTTCATCACCACGCTGCTCATCCCGGCCGACCAGTTCAAGCCCGGCGGCGACGCCAACGGCCGTGCCCTGGCGTTCCTGGCGCACGAGTACCTGGGCGGCGCCTTCGGCAGCGTCTACGACCTCTCCACCATCGCGATCCTCTGGTTCGCCGGCGCCTCCGCCATGGCGGGCATGCTCAACCTGCTGCCCCGCTACCTGCCGCGCTACGGCATGGCCCCGCACTGGGCGCGCGCGGTGCGGCCGATGGTGATCGTGCTGACCCTGATCGGCTTCCTGGTCACCTGGATCTTCGACGCGAACGTGGACGCCCAGGGCGGCGCGTACGCGACCGGCGTGCTGGTGCTGATCAGCTCCGCCGCCATCGCGGTGACCATCGCCGCCTACCGCAAGCGCGAGCGCGGCTGGACCGTCGCGTTCGCGGTCATCTCGGCGATCTTCCTCTACACCACCGTGCTGAACGTGCTGGAGCGGCCGGACGGTCTGAAGATCGGTGCCTGCTTCATCGCCGGGATCATCCTGGTCTCGCTGCTCTCCCGGCTGCGCCGCGCCTTCGAGCTGCGTGTCACCAATGTGGTCATGGACGATGTGGCGGAACGTTTCATCAGGGACTACGCGCACCGCCCGCTGCGACTGATCGCCAACGAGCCGAGCCACCGCGACGTCGCCGAGTACCGCGACAAGATCCGCCAGATCCGCGCCGACAACGACATCCCCGGCGAGGACGACCTGGTCTTCGTCGAGGTGACCGTCCGCGACGCCTCCGACTTCGAGGCCGAGCTCACCGTGCGCGGAGAGGTGCTGCACGGCCGCTACCGGGTGCTCACCCTGGAGAGCTCCAGCATCCCGAACGCGCTCGCCGCGCTGGCGCTGAACATCCGGGACCGCACCGGGCAGCAGCCGCACCTCTACTTCGAGTGGACCGAGGGCAGCCCCTTCGCCCAGTTCCTGCGGTTCTTCCTGTTCGGGCAGGGCGAGGTCGCGCCGGTCACCCGCGAGGTGCTGCGCGAGGCCGAGCCGGACCGCTCGCGCCGCCCGCGCGTGCACGTCGGCTGACCGGGGCCCGTCCGCCCCGTCCGCCCGGTCGATACGCCGACGGCC